>CAIMEK010000490.1 GCA_903839965.1 uncultured Acetobacteraceae bacterium
CCGAGCCGTCCGTCGATGACGAGATGGACCGGATCGCCACCCTCCCGCAGGAAGACCAGGCTGGCGCCTGGGGCGACCTGGACGAGAAGATCCTGACCGAGTACCTCCCGATGACTCCGGTCGCCTACCGCAACGACCTGTTCGGTGCTGGCGAGCTGATCGGTTTTCGTTTCGAACCTGTCCTTGACGGGGGCGGCGGCCGGTGCTCCGCTAACGAAAATCTTCGTTGGATGACGAGAGGAACAACCAGTGGCCGCCACCGTCGGCGCCTCGCCGCGCGTGATTTGTCTCGGACTCGCGGCGCTCGACCGTATCTGGCGCATCCCGGCGTTCGCGCCGGCGCCGCGGAAAATCCGGGCTTTCGGAATGGAGGAAGCGGGCGGCGGCATGGCCGCCACCGCGGCCGTGACGGTGGCGCGACTCGGCGGGCGGGCGGCGCTGTGGAGCCGCGTGGGCGGGGACTCCGCGGGTGCCGCCATTCGCGATGGATTGGCCCGCGAAGGTGTGGATGTTGCGAATCTGCGCTGTTTCCCGGGGGCGCTGTCTTCTTCCTCCGGCGTGTTCATCGATGCAGCCGGCGAACGGTTGGTAGCCAATTTCCGTGGCCAGGACCTGCCGGCCGATCCGGCCTGGCTGCCGCTCGACGAGGTGGCCGAGGCCGGGGCGGCGCTGGCCGATGTGCGCTGGGCGGAAGGTGCCGCCGCGCTGTTCGCCGCCGCGCGCCACGCCGGCGTGCCGACCGTGCTCGACGGCGAGGCCGGCAGCGTCGACTGGGTGCCGGTGCTGCTGCCGCTGATCGACTACGCCATCTTTTCCGTGCAGGGCCTGACCGAGTTTGCCCCCGGCCCGCTGGAGGCAGGCCTGGCGCGGGCGCGGGCGGCGGGCGGGTGCCATGTCGGCGTGACACAGGGCGAAGACGGCTACCTGTGGCACGACGACGCCGGCCTGCACCATGTGCCGGCTTTCCGCGTGCCGGCGGTGGACACCAACGGCGCCGGCGATGCCTTCCACGGCGCCTTCGCGCTGGCGCTGGCGGAGCGGCGGGGCCTGGACGAATGCGTGCGCATGGCCTCGGCCGTGGCGGCGCTGAAATGCAAATGTCCCGGCACCCGGGCGGGATTGCCCGATCGCGCGGCCCTCGAGCAATTCCTGGCGACGGAGACGATGCCATGACCAGCCCCCCCTCCCTGAAAACCCTCGGCAAGCGCTGGGGGCTGCGGCGACTGGCCGATGCGCGCGGGCATTTCCTCATGCTGGCGACCGACCAGCGGCCGCCGATCGTGCACCTCATCGCCCGCCTGCGGGGCTGCGCGCCGGAGGCGGTAACCTTCGCCGAGGTCGCCGCCGTCAAGCGCCTGCTGGTCGAGGAACTGGCGCCGCACGCCAGCGCGACGCTGGCCGACCCGAATTATTCCTATGCCGTCGCCATCGATGCGCTGCCCGCCGGCGCCGGCCTGATCCTCACGCTCGAGGAGCACCGTTTCGGCGAATCGCCGCAGGGCCGGCGCTCCGCCTCCATCCCGGGCTGGAGCGTGGATCGCATCAAGCGCGTGGGTGCCGACGGGGTGAAGGTGCTGGCCTGGTACCGCCCGGACGCCGCGCCCGAGGTGGTCGCCCACCAGCAGGCCTATGTGCGTCAGGTCGGCCGCGACTGCGCGGCCTGCGACATCCCGTTCGTGCTGGAACTGCTGGTGTATCCGTTCGCCCGCACCAGCGGGCAGGGCGCTGACGACGCCGAGGACCCCACGCGCCACCCGTCGATGGTGATCGACAGTGTGCGGGAATTCGCCCGGCCCGAGTACGGCGTCGATCTGCTGAAGCTGGAAAGCCCGGTGCCCGCCGTCGCCTTGCCGGCGGAGGACGATGCCG
>CAIMEK010000491.1 GCA_903839965.1 uncultured Acetobacteraceae bacterium
CAGCCACGGCATCCACGCCGAGCCGACCAGCTTTGGCCTCAAGCTCGCCGGCCATTACGCTGAATTTGCACGCAATCGCAAGCGGCTGGAAACGGCGCGGGCGGAAGTGGCGGTGTGCGCCATCAGCGGCCCCGTCGGCACCTTCGCCAACCTCGACCCGGCGGTGGAAGCCTATGTGGCCGAACGGCTGGGCCTGGCCGTCGAGCCGGTCTCCACCCAGGTGATCCCGCGCGACCGGCACGCGGCGTTCTTCTGCGCGCTGGCGGTCATCGCCTGCGGCGTGGAGCGGCTGGCCACCGAGGTGCGCCACCTGCAGCGCAGCGAGGTGCGCGAGGCCGAGGAGTTCTTCCATCCCGGCCAGAAGGGCTCCTCGTCGATGCCGCACAAGCGCAACCCGGTGTTGAGCGAGAACCTTGTCGGGCTGGCGCGCATCGTGCGCTCGGCGGTGGTGCCGGCGCTGGAGAACGTCACCCTGTGGCACGAGCGCGATATCAGCCACTCCAGCGTGGAGCGGGCGATCGCGCCGGACGCCACGGTGACGCTGGACTTCGCCCTCGCCCGGCTGGCCGGCATGATGAAGAAGCTCACCGTGCACCCGGAGCGGATGGCCGCCAACCTGGAAAGCCTTGGCGGGGTGGTGCATTCCGGCGAGGTGCTGCTGGCCCTGGCCCGCGCCGGCATCTCGCGCGAGGCCGCCTATCGCATCGTGCAGCGCAACGCGATGGCGACCTGGGCGAAGCTGGGCACGCCGGCGGGCCGCTCCTTCCGCGACAACCTCGCCGCCGACCCCGAGGTCGCCGGGCGGGTGCCGGCGGCGGAGCTCGACGCCGCGATGGACGCGTCGACGCACCTGCGGCATGTGGAAACCGTGTTCGCGCGCGTATTCGGCCCGCCATAAGAGCGCCGGCACCGCGATCCTGCATCGGATCTCCGATCCGCCTTGCGCAGGCGGCGTGGCATGGTCGCATGGCGGCTGCTATACCCCCTCCGCCCGCCGGGAGACCTCGGCGGCGCGGCGTGCGTGCGTGCCACCCGGCTGGCACGGGAGCGCGTCTGCCCGGAAGGATCTGCCCATGGCCCGCCGCCGTCAGCTTTACGAAGGCAAAGCGAAAATCCTGTTCGAAGGCCCCGAACCCGGCACCCTCGTGCAGTACTTCAAGGACGACGCCTCCGCCTTCAACGCGCAGAAGAAGGGCGTCATCACCGGCAAGGGCGTGCTGAACAACCGCATCAGCGAATACCTGATGACGCGACTCGGCGAAATCGGGGTACCCACCCACTTCGTCCGCCGGCTGAACATGCGCGAGCAGCTCATCCGCGAGGTGGAGATCATCCCGGTGGAAGTGGTGGTGCGCAACGTGGCGGCCGGCAGCCTGTCCACCCGGCTCGGCATTCCGGAGGGCACCCGCCTGCCCCGCTCCATCATCGAGTACTATTACAAGAACGAGCAGCTCGGCGACCCGATGGTGGCCGAGGAGCACGTCACCGCGTTCGGCTGGGCGGCCACCCAGGACCTCGACGACATGGTGGCATTGACGTTGCGCATCAACGACTTCCTGTCCGGCCTGTTCCTCGGCGTCGGCATCATCCTGGTCGACTTCAAGCTGGAATTCGGCCGGCTGTGGGAAAACGAGGAAATGCGCATCGTGCTGGCCGACGAGATCAGCCCGGACAATTGCCGGCTGTGGGACGCCAAGACCAACGAGAAAATGGACAAGGACCGCTTCCGCCGCGACCTCGGCAAGGTCGAGGAAGCCTACCAGGAAGTGGCGCGCCGGCTCGGCATTCTGCCGGAAGCCGGCATGCGAGACCTCAAGGGCCCGGAGATCATGCAGTGACGAAAGCGGTCGTGACCGTGATGTTGAAGTCGGGCGTGCTCGACCCGCAAGGCAAGGCCATCGGCCAGGCGCTTCACAACCTTGGATTTTCCGGAGTCGGCGACGTGCGCGCCGGCAAGGTGATCGAGCTTGAGCTGAGCGAGGCCGACCCCGTGGCGGCGCGCGCCCAGGCCGAGGAAATGGCCCGCCGCCTGCTGGCCAACATGGTGATCGAAAGTTTCCGCGTGGAGATCGCCGCATGAAGGCCGGCGTCGTCGTCTTTCCCGGCATCAACCGCGAGCGCGACATGGCGATTGCCCTGGAGCGCTCGTCGGGGCATCGGCCGCGCATGGTGTGGCACCGGGAGACCGACCTGTCCGACCTCGACCTGGTGGTGATTCCGGGCGGGTTCTCCTACGGCGACTACCTGCGCTGCGGCGCCATGGCGGCGCAATCGCCGGTGATGGGGGCGATCCGCGCGCATGCCGCGCGCGGCGGCTACATCCTGGGCGTCTGCAACGGCTTCCAGATCCTCACCGAGGCCGGGCTGCTGCCGGGCGCGCTGCTGCGCAACGCCTCGCTGCGCTTCCTGGGCGTGGACTGCTGGCTGCGCGTGGAGCGCGGCGACACCGTGTTCACCAGCCATTACCAGCCCGGCGAAGTGCTGCACGTCACCATGGCGCATGGCGAGGGCAACTACTTCGCCGACGACGC
This sequence comes from uncultured Acetobacteraceae bacterium, assembly GCA_903839965.1. Taxonomy (GTDB): domain Bacteria; phylum Pseudomonadota; class Alphaproteobacteria; order Acetobacterales; family Acetobacteraceae; genus Rhodovastum. Next base: position 2,532 of record CAIMEK010000491.1, read on the forward strand.
CACGCTCGACCGGCTGGAGGGCGAGGGGCTGGTGGCGTTCCGCTACGCCACGCCGGAGGGCGAAGTGACGCCGGAAGCCGCCCGCAACGGCAGCGCGCGCAATATCGCCGGCATCTATTCCCCCAACTTCAGGGTGCTCGGCCTGATGCCGCATCCCGAGGACCTGGTCGACCCGCTGATGGGCGGCGCCGACGGCCGCCCGCTGTTCGACGGCCTGGCGGCGGCGCTGGCGGCCTAGCGCCAACCATCGCGATCCGGCGTTGCCCCCCTCGCCCCGGCCCCTCCCCTTGAGGGGTCGAACACTCAAAGCAAGGCGTCCCCATGGCCCGTCAAGTGAACGAAGCCCTCGCCCGTGAATTCGGCCTGTCGGCCGAGGAATACACGCGCGTGCTGGCCATCATGGGGCGTACCCCCACGCTGGCCGAACTCGGCGTGTTCAGCGTCATGTGGTCGGAACACTGCAGCTACAAATCCAGCCGGGTCTGGCTGAAGCAGCTTCCCACCACCGCCCCTTGGGTCATCCACGGCCCCGGCGAGAACGCCGGCGTGGTCGCTGTCGGCGAGGGACTGGCTGCCATCTTCAAGATGGAGAGCCATAACCACCCGAGCTTCATCGAGCCCTACCAGGGCGCCG
>CAIMEK010000492.1 GCA_903839965.1 uncultured Acetobacteraceae bacterium
GATCACCTCGCTGCTGCTCGATCACCGGGTCACCACCCAGCGCGTGCCCACGGGTATCGCGCGCCTCGACGAGATGCTGGGCGGTCTGGGCTATTTTCGCGGCAGCAGCGTGCTCGTCTCGGGCGCTCCCGGCACCGGCAAAAGCAGCATCGCCACGAAATTCATCGAAACCGCCTGCCAACGCGGCGAGCGTTCGCTGCTCTTCGCCTATGAGGAATCGAGTGCGCAGATCGTGCGCAACATGCGCTCCGTCGGCATCGATCTCGAGCAATGGATTGAAAAGGGCCTGCTCGAGATCCACTCCTCCCGCCCAACCCTGCAAGGGCACGAGCAGCATCTGGTCACCATGCACGAAGCGGTTCGCGCCTTCCGCCCGACCGTCGTCGCCGTCGATCCAATCACCAATCTTTTCATGGCGCACAACGACGCCGAGGTGAAGCCGACGCTCATGCGGCTCATCGATTTCCTGAAGAAGGAACAGATCACCGCAATCTTCACCAGCCTGACAACCGGCGCCGACGCGACGTCGGCGGCCGAGGATTCGCAGGTCGGCGTGTCTTCGCTGATGGACACGTGGCTGCTGCTTCGCAATGTCGAGTTCGACGGCGAGCGCAACCGGACAATTTTCGTGCGGAAATCGCGTGGCATGGCACACTCGAATCAGGTGCGCGAGTTCGTCCTGAGCGATGCGGGAATCGACCTGGTCGATGTTTATCTTGGCGGTGACAGAGTGCTGACCGGCAGCGCCCGCCTCGCGCAGGAAGCGCGGGAGCGCGCGGCCGCCACGCTGCGCGGGCAGGATCACCAGCTCAAATTGCGCCAACTCGCCAGCAAACGGAAAGCGATCGAAGCACAGATTGCCGCACTGCAGGCCGAGGCCGAGGCGGAGACCGCGGAAGTGCATTTCGCGATAGCCCAGGAGACGCTGCAGGAAAAGACCACGCATCTGAATGCCGCCGCGATGTCGCACCAGCGCAGCGCTACAACCGGGCTCAACGGCCAGGCGGCGGAAGAGCGATGAGCGGGCATGCATCGCTCGTGGCCGGTTCGGACACGGCCGCTCCGCCGAAATTCCAGCTGCGTCTTTACGTTGCCGGCCAGACCGCGCGCTCGCTCACGGCCTTCGCCAATCTGCAACGCATTTGCGAGACCCATATGGCCGGGCAGTATTGCATTGAGGTCATCGACCTGATGAAGACCCCGCAGCTCGCCGCCGGTGACCAGATTCTTGCCGTGCCGGCGCTTGTGCGCCGCCTGCCCGAGCCGATCAAGAAGATCATCGGCGACCTTTCCAACGAGGGTCGCGTTCTGGTTGGCCTCGACATACAGCCGGTCGGGCTCTGACGCGCGATGAAGGCAAACGCCGCTCTCTCGACCGAAGCTCGTGCGATGGAAGCCGCCGCCGCGGCGCACGCCGCCACCGTATGTGTCCTGCGGCTTTATGTCACCGGCGCCTCGCCGCGTTCCCTCCTCGCAATCTCGAACATCCGCAGGATTTGCGACGAGCACCTGCAAGGAAACCATGATCTGGAGGTCGTGGACATCTGCCAACATCCGGCGCTGGCGAAAAGCGAACAGATCTTCGCCGCTCCAACCCTGGTCAAGCTGTTTCCGCTGCCCACCCGCCGGTTCGTCGGCGACATGTCGCGGTCCGAGCGCATCCTGCTGGGGCTCGGTCTTGGCGAGGCCGTGAAACAGACCTCGTCCGCGACAAGCGTTGACTCGCCGTGCTGATGAAATCGCCCTCCCGGTCCGTACTTTCCGCGGAAATTGCAAAACTGCGAGCGCGGCTGGAGGAGGCGGAGGAGACGCTGCGCGCCATTCGCGGCGGCGAAGTGGATGCCTTCGTGGTCGACAGCGCGGTCGGACCGCAGCTTTACACTCTGCAAGGCCAGGACGCCGAGGCGAACCGCATCCGCGGTGAAATGCTGGCGCAGGTCAGCGACGCGGTGATCGCCGTCGACGGCGAAATGCGCGTCGTCTATCTCAATGCCGCCGCCGAACGCCTGTACGGCATCGCCGCGTCCCACGGTGTCGGGCAATTGCTGTCAAAGATCTATGCATGCCGGTGGCAACACCCCGGGGACGAGGCCGCCGCGCAAACCGCGCTGCGCGAGCGCGGCGAATGGCACGGCGAGAACGTCCACGTCAGGCGCGACGGGCACGAGCTGAACGTGGAGTCGGGTGTCACCGTTCTGCGGGACCGAGCCGGGCAGCCCGCCGGTCTGCTCGGAGTCATTCGTGACGTCACCGAGCGCAAGGCGCACGAGGATAGGGTGTTGGTCTCGGAAATTCGCTACCGCCGTCTTTTCGAGGCCGCGCACGATGGGGTGCTCATCGTCGACCCCGCCACCCGCCGGATCGTCGAAGCCAATCCGTTCATGACGCAGTTGCTGGGATACCCGCACGACCAGTTGGTCGGGAAGGAGCTTTATCAGATCGGCCTGTTCAAGGACGAGGCCGCCAGTCAGGAAATGGTCAGGAAGCTGAAACGGACGAGCCAGGTGCGCTACGAAGACCTGCCGCTCGAAAGCCAGAAGGGACAACACCAGGAGGTCGAGGTTGTAGCCAACCTGTACGATGAAGGCGGCCACCCGGTCATCCAGTGCAACATCCGCGACATCACCGAGCGCAAGCGCAGCGAGGAGCATGTCGGGATGCTGATGGCGGAGGTCAACCATCGCGCCAAGAACCTGCTCGCCGTGGTGCAGGCGGTTGCCGTTCAAACCGCGAAGCACGGCGACACGGCAACCTTCGTGTCGCGTTTGGCCGACCGCATCGGCGGGCTCGCCGCTGGCCAGGATCTGCTGGTCAGCAACCAATGGCAGGGCGTCGAGGTTGCGGACCTCATCAAGGCCCAGCTTGCCCATTTCCAGGATCTGTTCGGCACGCGCGTGCTGCTCGCCGGCCCTGCCGCCCGATTGACGCCCGTTGCCGCCCAGGGCATCGGCATGGCGCTGCATGAACTCGCCACCAACGCGGCCAAGTACGGGGCGTTGTCGAACAGTGTCGGGCGGGTGAGCATCTCCTGGCAAGTCACGGATGACACCAAACCAAGATTCCTCATGTCCTGGCTGGAGGATGGCGGGCCGAAAGTCATCGCGCCTGCCCGGGCGGGCTTCGGCCAGATCGTGATCGGACGCATGGCGGAGGCGGCGGTTCAGGGTGCCGCCGAGATCAGGTATGGCGATGCCGGGCTCTCCTGGAACCTGAGTGCGCCGCTGAAGAACGTTTTGACGCAATCCGGACAGGAGCAACGATGAACCAGATCCAGACGGGCCGCAGCACGCAGCAAAACCCCCGCATTCTCATTGTCGAGGACGAGCC
>CAIMEK010000493.1 GCA_903839965.1 uncultured Acetobacteraceae bacterium
AGGAACACATAGGCCGGGCCGCCGCCCGAGACGGCGGTGACCGGGTCGATCAGCGCCTCGTCGTCGACCCAGGCGACCGCGCCGACGGCGGCGAGCAGGCGGTCGCACAGCGCGCGTTGGGCGGGGCTGACGGCGGGGCCGGCACAGGCCACCGTGATGCCCTGACGCACCGCGGCCGGCGTGTTGGGCATGGCCCGCACCACCGCGGCCGCCTCGCCGAGCAGGCCGCGCAGGCCGGCGATCGTGCGGCCGGCCATGATGGAGAGGAACACCGCGCCGGGGGCGAAGCGGGCATAGGCCGGCAGCACTTCGGCCGCGCGCTGCGGCTTCACCGCCAGCACCACCGCGGCCGGGGCGAAGGGAGCCGGGATGGCGGCGGCATCCGCCAGCACCCTCACTTCCGGGCCGGGCGCGGCGGGCAGCGCCGGATCGACGGCGATGGAGGCGGCCAGGCCGCGCTCGCGCCAGCCGGCCAGCATGGCGCCGCCCATCTTGCCGAAGCCGACGAGCAGGATGGACGGAATGGCCCCGGTGCTCACGGGATCAGGCTTCGCCGGCGCATTCGAGCATGGCGGCGGCCAGCGCGTCGGTCGGCGTCTTGCCGCCCCAGAGCACGAACTGGAAGGCCGGGAAGAAGCGCTCGCACTCGGTGATGGCGATGTCCACCATGTCCTCCAGGCTTTCACTGGAGGCGCCCGGCGCCCCGCGCAGCAGCATGGAATGGCGGAAGACGGGCATGCCGTCGTCGCTGTCCATGCCGAAATGGCCGATCCACAGCCGCTCGTTGGCCAGCGCCAGGAGTTCGTACAGGGCGCCGCGGCACTTCTCGGGCACCTTCAGGTCGAAGGCGCAGGTGAACTGCATGGCGCTGATCTCGGTCGACCAGCTGAAATACAGCCCGTAGTCGCACCACTTGCCCGGTGCCTCGGCCGCCATTTCGCAATCGCTGCGGCGATCGAACGCCCAGTCGTTGGCGCTGGCGATCTGCTCCAGCATATCCAGCGGATTGGCGGAGCGTTCGAAGCTGGTGCTCATCATAGCTGACATGCGAGGTCTCCCGCGGTGAGGAAGGCCGGTAGGCACTCGGCGCGCGCCGGCGGCCAAGGTCAGCGAGGCACTTGCCCGGTCGGACCCCTTCGATGGCCGAGTCCCCGGCACTCCGGGAACAACCCTAGAGGGCCAGGGAATCGCGCCGCAAGGGCTCAACGCTGCGCGCGCTGAAGTTCAGGTGTCACTTCATGTTGGCACACGACCCGCGGGGGCGCGGTCAGGCGATCATCCCGGGGCCGCCGCCGACCGGGGCCGGGGGGGCCTCCAGCACCGCCACCCTTGCCTCCAGCGCCGCCAGCCGGACCAGCGCCTCGTTGAGCCTGGCTTCGGCCGCCTCCTGGCCCGCGCGGGCATTGGCGGCAAGTTCCATGGCGGCGTCGAGGTCGTCGCGCTTCACCAGGTCCAGTTTGCGGATCATCTCCTCGATGCGCGCGCGCGCCACCGCCTCGGCCTCGTCGCGCAGGCCGGACAGCGCCGATATGGCGCCCCCAGCCACGCCGGCCAGGTCGTCGAAAATACGCGGTCGCTCGGCCATCGCCACCTCCTGTCGGACCCCATGGCATTCGGACGCTTTTGCCCGCCGCCACAGCTCCGTATATCGTCATCGCATGATACTGGTCACGGGCGGCGCGGGTTTCATCGGTTCCAATCTGCATTCGGCCCTGGTGCGCAGGGGGCAGGATACGGTGGTGGTCGATCGGCTGGGGAGCCGGGGGAAGTGGCGCAACCTTGCCGCCCATCCGCCCGGCCGGCTCATCCCGCCCGAGGATCTGAGCCATTTTCTCGACGGGCACCCTCCGGTGGAACTGGTGTTCCACCTGGGCGCGATCAGCGAAACCACCGCCGCCGACGGCGATCACGTGTGGGCGACCAATGTCGAGCTCTCTATGCGGCTATGGCAGTGGTGCGCGGCGCGCGGGGTGCGGCTGGTCTACGCCTCCTCCGCCGCGACCTATGGCGACGGCGCCCGCGGCTTCGCCGACGACATCGCCGGGCTGGCGGCGCTGCGGCCGCTCAACCTGTACGGGTGGTCCAAGCATGCTTTCGACCTGCAGGTGTCGCGCATGCTGGCGGCCGGGCGGCCGCGGCCGCCGCAATGGGTCGGGCTGAAGTTCTTCAACGTCTACGGCCCCAACGAATACCACAAGGGGTCGATGGTCTCGGTGGTAAAGGTCAAGCACGACGAGGTGGCCGCCGGCCACCCGCCCCGGCTGTTCCGCTCCGCTCGGGCGGACATGGCGGACGGCGAGCAGCGGCGCGACTTCATCTGGGTCGGCGACGTGGTGGACGTGCTGCTGTGGCTGCTCGACAGCCCCGAGGTGAACGGGCTGTTCAACCTGGGCACCGGGCAGGCGCGCAGCTACCGCGACCTGGCGCGCGCCGTGTGCAGCGCGGCCGGCGCGGCCGACCGGGTCGAGTTCATCGACATGCCGCAGGCGTTGCGCGGCCAGTACCAGTCGTTCACCGAGGCGCCGACAGGCCGGCTGCGCGCCGCTGGCTACAGTGGGCAGTTCATGCCGCTGGAGGAGGGGGTGCGCCGCTACGTGCAGGACTTCCTCGCCACGCCGAACCCGTATCTGTAGGGCGCCCGGTGCTCCCGGTTCTGCTGTTCCCGCAATTCGACCCGGTGCTGGTCCAGCTCGGGCCGTTCGCCATCCGCTGGTATGCGCTGGCCTATATCGCCAGCCTGGTGATCGGCTGGCGGCTGGTGCGCCGGCTGGCGGCAAGGCCGCCGGTGGTGGCGACCAGCCTGCAGGTGGACGACTTCCTGACCTGGGCGACGCTGGGCGTGGTGATCGGCGGTCGCCTGGGCTACGTGCTGTTCTACCAGCCCGGCCGGTTCCTGGCGGCGCCGTGGCAGATCTTGCAGGTCTGGCAGGGCGGCATGAGCTTCCATGGCGGCATGCTGGGGGTGGCAATCGCCGTCGCCTGGTACTGCCGCCGGCAGCATATTCCCCTGCTGGGCTTCGCCGACCGCATCGCCATGGTGGCGCCGCTCGGACTCGGGCTGGGCCGCCTCGCCAATTTCATCAACGGCGAGCTGTGGGGCCGGCCGGCGCCGGAGTGGCTGCCCTGGGCGATGATCTTTCCCGGCGGCGGCCCGGTTGCGCGCCATCCCAGCCAGCTCTACCAGGCCTTGCTGGAGGGCGCGGTGCTGCTCGGCGTCATGTGGCTGCTGGGCCGCAGCGAAAACATCCGCTGCCGGTTCGGGCTGCTTACGGGCGTTTTCCTGGCGGGCTACGCCATCGCCCGCATCGTCGGCGAGCTGTTCCGCCAGCCCGATGTCTTCCTGGGGTTCCTGGTGGGCGGCGTCACCATGGGCCAGGTGCTGTCGGTGCCGATGCTGCTGGCGGGCATCTGGCTGATGACGCGGGCGCGGCCGGTGCGGTCCACCACCTGACGATGGAACGGCTGGATTTTTTCATGGCGCGTGCCAATACCGCCTACTACGCGGCGCGGGACCCTTATGCCGATTTCACCACTGCGCCCGAGATCTGCCAGGCCTTCGGCGAGGTGCTGGGACTATGGGCGGCGGTGGTGTGGCAGATGATGGGCGCGCCCGACCCGGTGATCCTGGCCGAGGCCGGGCCGGGGCGCGGCACGCTGATGGCGGATGCCCTGCGGGCGATCGGCCGCGCCGTCCCGGCGTTCGGCAAGGCGCTGCGGCTGCACCTGGTGGAAACCTCGCCGCGGCTGCGCGCCCTGCAGGCCGAGCGGCTGGCGGGGGCAACCTGGCACGACCGGGTGGACGACCTGCCGGCGGGGCCCCTGCTGCTGCTGGCCAACGAGTTCCTCGATGCCCTGCCGATCCGCCAGTTCGTTCGCCGCGGCGACGGCTGGACCGAGCGGTTCGTGGCGAAGGACCGGTTCGTCGAGCAGGCCGCCGCCCCGCCCGACCTCGCGGCGGCCGAGGGCGAGGTGGTGGAGGTGGGCGAGGCGGCGCGGCAGGTTGCGGCGTCGGTGGGCGCGCGGCTGGCGGCGACCGGCGGGGCGGCGCTGTTGATCGATTACGGTCCCCTCCGGCGGGCCCCGGGCGACAGCCTGCAGGCGCTGCGCGGCCGGGCGCCGGCCGATCCGCTGGTCGCGGAGGGCGAGGCCGACCTGACCGCCCATGTGGATTTTGCCGCCCTCGCCGCGGCGGGGCGCGCGGCCGGCGCGGCGGTGCAGGGACCGCTGCCGCAGGGAGTGTTCCTGGCCCGGCTCGGCCTGGGGCCGCGCAACAACGCGCTGGCGCGCGGCCAGCCGCCCGCGCGCGCGGCCGCGCTGATGGGCGCCGCCCGGCGGCTGCTCGAGCCGCATGCCATGGGGCACCTGTTCAAGGCCCTGGCGCTCTGCCATCCCGCTTTGCCCGCACTTCCCGGATTCGCCGAATGACCGATGATCTCTCGCCCGAGTCGCTCACCGCCGACTGGCTGGCGGCGCGGCACGGCTTTTTCACCCGCCGCGGCGGCGTATCCGAGGGGCCATTCGCCAGCCTCAACTGCAGCATGTCCGGGCGGGACGACCGCGCCGCGGTGATGGAAAACCGTGCCCGCGTGGCCGCCACGCTCGGCGCCCCGTTGGCTGCCCTGGTCGGGTTGCACCAGGTGCACGGGGCCGAAGTCGTGCCGGTCGCGACGCCGTGGGAGGTGGGGGCGGGGCCACGGGCGGACGCCCTGGTAACGGACCGGCCCGGCGTCGCGCTGTCCATCGTCACCGCCGATTGCGCGCCGGTGCTGTTCGCCGACCCCGAGGCGGGGGTGGTCGGGGCCGCCCATGCCGGGTGGCGCGGCGCGGTCGCCGGGGTGCTCGAAGCCACGCTGGCGGCGATGGCCGGGTTGGGTGCCGTGCCGTCGCGCGTGGTGGCGGCGATCGGGCCGTGCATCGCCCAGGCCTCCTATGAAGTGGGCGCCGATGTGCGCGACGCCGTGCTGGCGCGCGACGGCGCCGATGCGCGCGGCTTTGCCGACGGCCGGCGGCCCGGCCACTGGCAGTTCGACCTGCCCGGCTACTGCCTGTCGCGGCTGCTGGCGGCCGGGGTGGCGCGGGCCGGCTGGATCGGGGTCGATACGCTGGCGGAGGAGGCGCGCTTTTTCAGCCATCGCCGGCGCACGCTGGCCGGCGGCGGCCCGATTGGTCACCAGATCTCGGCCATCATGCTGTAGACCAGCCGCCATGCCGCGCATTTGCATGTCATTGCGACTTTGGCCGTTGCTGCTGGCGGCTCTGCTGGCCGGCTGCGGCGACCTGCCGCGCCCGTTCGCGGGCAATCCCGGGGCTACGGCGCGGCGGCTGTCGCAGCCGCCGCCGGCGCGGCTGGCGGTGCCGAAGCCGGAGACCGCGCTGCTCGGCGATGCCGCCGGCACCGCGCTGTCGGATGCGCTGGCGGACGCGCTGCTGGCGCAGGAGGTGCCCGCGGTGGCGGGGCCGCCGCGCACCGGCGACTGGCGCCTGGTGGCCAGCGCGGAGCTGCGCGACACCGACGTGGTGCCGGTGTTCACCGTGCAGGACCCGGCGGGCGTCGAGCAGGAGACCTCCCAGGGCAGCGCGGTGCCGGGCGCCGCCTGGGCCGAGGGGGCGCCGCAGACGCTGCAGCGCGTGGCCGCCGCGGCCGCCCCCAACATCGCCTCGCTGCTCACCCGGATCGAGGCGGCGCGCCGGCAAAGCGACCCCAACAGCCTGGTGAACCGGCCGACGCGGGTGTTCTTCAAGGGCGTGCGCGGCGCGCCGGGCGACGGCAACGCGGCGCTGGAGCGGCAGATCCGCAGCCAGTTGCCGGGGCTTGGGCCGGTGGTGCAGGACAATCCGGAGGGCGCCGATTTCGCGCTCGAAGGGCGGGTCGTCACGGAGCCGCTCGCCGGCAAGATGATGCGGGTGGAAATCCAGTGGCGGGTGGACGACGCCCAGGGCAAGGAGGCCGGCAAGGTCGCGCAACTGCAGGAGATGCCGGCCGGCACGCTGAGCCTGTACTGGGGCGACGTGGCGGTGGTGGTGGTCGAGCAGGCGGCCCCCGGCATCCGCGAGGTGCTGATCAACTGGATCGGCGCGAAGCCGCCGGGATCGTGACGCGGCCCGGCCGGGCGGTGTCGCGGGATTGTCACGCTTCATGGACAGCGCGGCGATGCGTTGCTAGAAGCCGCGCGTCGCCGTCGCGCGCCGCGCCGAATGCGCCCCCGGCCTGCCTGGAACGGAGCCGATGAAGATCGTTGCCTGCAACAGCAATCGGCCGCTGGCCGAGGCCGTGGCCGCCACCCTGAGCCTGCCGCTGACGCGCGCCTCGGTGCGACGCTTCGCCGACATGGAGATTTTCGTCGAGATCCACGAGAACATCCGTGGCGAGGACGTGTTCGTCATCCAGTCCACGTCGTACCCGGCGAACGACAACCTGATGGAACTGCTGATCACGCTGGACGCGCTGCGCCGCGCCTCGGCGCGGCGGGTGACGGCGGTGATCCCGTATTTCGGCTACGCGCGCCAGGACCGCAAATCGGGCCCGCGCACGCCGATCAGCGCCAAGCTGGTGGCCAACCTGATCGTCAAGGCCGGCGCCAACCGGGTGCTGACGATGGATCTGCACGCGGACCAGATTCAGGGCTTTTTCGACATCCCGGTGGACAATCTGTTCGCCGCACCGACCTTTGCCCGGCACATCAAGGAAACCTCCCCCGATCCGGGGAACCTCATGATCGTGTCGCCCGACGTGGGCGGTGTG
>CAIMEK010000494.1 GCA_903839965.1 uncultured Acetobacteraceae bacterium
GGGGGCGATCAGTCCCTCGGCCTCGGCGCGCTCCACCATGGCCAGGCCAATGCGGTCCTTGACCGAGCCGAGCGGGTTGAAGAATTCGAGCTTCAGCGCGACCTCGGCGACCAGCTTGTCCTCTGCGGCGATGCGCGGGATGCCGACCAGCGGCGTGGCGCCGATGGTGTCGAGGATGCTGCGGTGCATGTGACCGTGTGCGGGGACGGGTTGGAGGGCTGCAGGTGCCGGCAAGAGGTCGGCAGGCGGAACGTCGCTGGTCATGCAAACGACTCTAGCACAATGCCTCTGTATCACGAAGGGGTGACGTGATTTGTGCCAGGTGACGTTCGCCGCAGCAGCAGGGGCGAAGGCTGGCGCCAACAGCGGGTCCAACTGAACGCGAGGATACCTGAGTCCCGCGCAGTCCGAGGACCGGCACGCCCGGCAGACGGTCCATCAGCTGCCAGATCACTCCCGCTCCTGGGGGCGCGCACCAGCGCCCGACGAATCGTCGACGACTTTCGCGCCGGCGTCCTTGAGCAATCGTTTGAACTCGGGCGATGCAAGAATGATCTTCCCCGCCGCGGCGCGCAGGCGATCGACCGCCTCGGTGGGCAGGACGAACGACGTGGGTTGGTCATTCAGGTAATCGCGTTCCGCCCGGTCGGGAAGCGCGGCAAACGACACATCGATAGGGTAAATATCCACGTCCGGGGCATGTATCGCGGCGCAGACGGGCGAATTCCTGTTGGTGGAGCATTGGGCCAGAGTTCGGAGCCGCCGCGCCTCTTGCCACCGCGCTGAAATATCTTTCAGCAACTCGACGGCCTCGTACGAATAGTGATCGATCGGCACGCCGGTAGCCTTCACGAGGATATCCAACGTACCGGGTGGCCTCTCCGATTTATCCCAGTTGGTTGGGGGTGACGACTGCGAATTTACCACGAGGACAATGATCCTGCGCGCGTGGTCGAAGGGCGTCGCGACGCCTCGGTCGTGCAAGGCCTCGATGAGTTGCAACAGATCGAGCACACCGCGCATGCCCAGATTGTCGGACACGCCACCGTCCACAAGATGAATATAGGGTCGACCGCGGCCGTCCTGGTAAGCTTCGAGGTCGGTTATCTCGCGGATCGCACGCGCTGCCGGCCGCGGCGGATTCTTGTACTCGGTAAACGGCTTGGCCCAGGCTGGGACGGCGAAGTTGCAGGTGCCGCCATAGTTGTTGATCGTGACGGGGGAAAGCACCACGGGGACGGCCGACGATGCGGCAGCGGCGCGGGAGAGTGGCACGGCATCGAGATCGGAGCACAGCACGTTGAATATGGTCTGATTGAAGGTAATCCGGTTGCCGGTCGAGATGTCGGTCGCCGACACCAGGATCAACGGGCCATTGCCGCGATCCAGATCGCCATAGGTTGCACCGTTGAACAGGATCTCATCGTACAACCGGGCCGCCAATTCGGAACGGCCCCAGCCCGCCGACGCCAGATGCGCCCAGTTGGCCGGATTGAGGGCACCGGCGATGAGTTCACCCTGAACGTTGCGCTTCAAGAAGCGTTGCTCGTAATCGTCGAACAGTTTGTCGCCGTACAGGCCATAGGCCAATGCGGTGAAGCTCCCTCCCGAAACGCCGGTGATGACATCGACCGCATCGAGCATGCGCACTCTGTTGCCGTTTGGTCCGGCCACCTGGGTTCGCCGGAGGAACTCAAGAACCCCGTATGAGAACGCGGCCGCCCGTGTGCCTCCGCCCGAAAATGCCAGTACGACAAGGTTCTCCTGACTCTTGAAGTACTTCTGGCGCGTCTGGAACGTGTAACCCGTGTCGGCATTGAACTGCGGGATCGGCGGGTTGACCGGCCGACTGGCACAACCGCCCAGCAGAAGCAGCACAACAGAGAGCGGTATCGATACGCCACGCAACAGCCTCATCATGAGTGAACGGGCCCCATCTGCTGCCCGAAGGGACGCTGCTCGTGAAAGACGGTCATGGGGATCATCGCGCGATCTCGTCTGTGCCTCGCCTGATGGCCGGAACCAACGAAACGCCCGGATTTGACGGATAGGCGGACAAAGCCGGAACGGATCGGTGTGACTTCCGAGACGGAACAAGGGGTTGGGCGCCGCCGACGGTCTGGCCAGTACGCCGGCGATGGTGACGGGAATCAA
>CAIMEK010000495.1 GCA_903839965.1 uncultured Acetobacteraceae bacterium
GCGGCGACCGATGCCGACCTGATCGCCGCCGTGGCCGCCGGCTACGATCTCGGCCGGCGCGTGCTGGAGGCGTCCGGCGGTTACGACGCGCACAACAACGCCGGCTGGCACTCCACCGGTACCTGCGGCGTGTTCGCCGCCTGCATCGCGGCTGTGCGGCTGCGTCGGCTGTCGGCCGAGGTCGGTGCACAGGCGCTCGGCATCGCCCTGTCGTTCGCTTCGGGCACCTGGGCATTCCTGCAGGACGGGGCGATGACCAAGCGCCTGCATCCTGGCCACGCGGCGGCGGCCGGATTGCTGGCGAGCGAGCTTGCCGTGCAGGGCCTGACGGGCCCATCACAGGTTTTCACGGCGCCGTGGGGCGGTTTCCTGCCGACCTATGCGCCCGGCACCGCCGATCCTGCCGCGCTGGCCACGGGGCTGGGCCAGGGTTGGCGCATCCATCGCTCCTCGATCAAGCCGTACGCCTCCTGCCGCGGCACGCATGCTGCGGTGGAAGCGGTGCTGGCGCTGCGCGGCGGGGAGCCGGCCGAGCGGATCGAGGTCGCGGTGACGCCGACGGTTGCGCGCATGTGCGGCGGCAGCTCGGCCGCCACGCTGCTGGATGCGCAGATGAGCCTGCCCTACGCGGTTGCCGTGGCCTGGCTGCACGGCGCGGCGGACCTGCCCTGCTTTGCCCCGGAGATACGCGGCAGCGACGCCGTGCGCGACTGGATGCAGCGCGTGGACGTGCGGCGCGATGCCGCCATCACCAGCAACGTCTCCGCCCGCGTCACGCTGCATCGCGCGGACGGCACCCGGCACACCCGAACGATCGACAGCCCGCTCGGTTCCTGGGACCGCCCGCTGCCGGACGCGGCGGTTGCGGCGAAATACCGTTCGCTGGCCGCACCGGTGCTCGGCCTGGCGCAGGCCACCGCGCTGCAGGATGCGGTGTGGGCGCTCGGCACCGGCATTTCGCCGCATCACCTGGCCGCGCTGTGCGGCCGTGCAACGGAAATGACAGCATGACCGCTTCCAACGCGTATCGCGGCTTCCGCACGGCCGGCACGCGGCTGACCGAGGAACCGTTGGCGCATCTCGACTTCCACCGTTCCAGTCTCCTGGGTGAATCGATCCACGGCATCCACGCCTTCGACAAGGCGCATGCCGTCATGCTGACGGAGGTCGGCATTCTGCCCCGCGCCACCGGCCGCGCCATTCTCGCCGCGCTGCGCCGGATGGAAAGCGAAGGCATGGAGGAGGCCAGGGCGCACGCCGACGGCGGCATGCATTCGGGCGAGCACTACCTGATCCAAACGCTCGGCGAGGCGGTGGGCGGGCGGCTGCATATCGGCCGCAGCTCCGGCGACCTCATCGAGGTGGCGCGCCGCGTCACCTTTCGCGCGCATGTGCACCGGTTGCTGGACGCGCTGGCGGCGGTGCGCGGCGTGCTGCTCGATCTCGCCACCGTCCACCGCGACAGCGTGATGCCGGGCTACACGCATGGGCAGCACGCCCAGCCGACGACGTTCGCGCACTGGTGCACGATGTTCGAGGAGGTGTTCGCGCGCGACGCGGCACGTCTGCTGTCTTTCCATGAACGACTGAACCGTTCGCCGGCGGGGGCTGCCATTCTCACCGGCAGCGACTTCCCGCTCGATCGCCAGCGCACCAGCGACCTGCTCGGCTTCGACGCGCCGCTCAGCCACACCATGGATGCGATCCTCAGCCACGACCTCGAAATGGAATACGCCTGCGTGCTCGCGGTGCTGGCACAGACGCTCGGGCGGCTGGCGGACGACCTGTTCCTGTGGTCGACGACCGAGTTCGCCATGGTGGAACTGCCCGACCGCTACTGCGGCACCAGCTCGATCATGCCGCAGAAGAAGAACCCGGACGGGCTGGAGGACATGAAGGCCCTGGCGGCACAGTCGCTCGGCTTCCTGGTGACGGTGTTCGCCGCCGAAAAGGGACCGACCGGCTTTCCCATCATGGAGCGGCGCAACAGCCAGGCCGTGCTGTGGGATCTCGGGCGCGGCCTTGCCGTGCGGCTGGAGACGCTGGCGCCGCTGCTGACCGACCTGCAGGTGCGCACCGCGCGGATGCTCGCACTCGCCGGGGCCAACTGGGCGCAGGCAACCGACCTCGCCGCTGCCATCGTGCGCCACGCCGGGCTCGACTGGCGCAGCGCGCACCAGGTGGTGGGCGTGTTCGTGCGCCAATGCCTGCAGGCCGACATCGCGCCGTCGGCGGCCCGCAGCGGCGACCTCGACCGTGCCGCGGCAACGCTGGGCGTGGCGCCCCCGGCATTGTCCGACGCTGACTTCGCCGCGGCGATGGATCCGACCGAATTCGTGCGCCGGCGCACCATGCTGGGCGCGCCCGGCCCGGTGGCCGTGCTGCGCGAAGTGGCATCCGCGCGGGGGCGGCTGGCCGGCGATGCGGCTGCCCTGGCGGCGCACCGCGCGCGCGTGGAGGAGGCGGCCGGACGACTGGAAGCCGCGATCGACGCGGTGCTGGCGCCGTGACACGGACGCCTTCGCCCCGCCGACGCACGGCCGAGCCGGCCGCCCCGGCGGCGCAGAAGCAAGTGCCGCTGCCCGTGCGCGAGCACGTGCGGGTTGGCGGGCGCTTGCGGGCATTGCGGCAGGCGCGCGGGCTGTCCATCGAGCAGGTCGCGCAGGCCGTGGGGGTGAACAAGTCGTTCATCAGCCGCCTGGAGCGCGACGCGGTGGCCGCCTCCATCGCCACGCTGCTGCGCGTGTGCGATGCGGTCGGCATCCGCCCCGGCACGCTGTTCGACCCGCCGCCGATGAAACTGGTGCGCAGCGGCGAGGGCCGGCTGATCGACCTGGGCGGCCATCTGATGCGCGAGCACCTCATCTCCGGCGATGCGCAGGAGCAGTTGATGGCGCTGCTGTCCGACATCGAGCCGGGCGGCGGCTCGGGCGAGGAGGCCTACACGCTGCGCTCGGCCGCCGATCTCGTGCACGTGCTGGAAGGGCGGCTGGAACTCACGGTCGATGGCGTGGTCTATCCGATGGCGGAAGGCGACACGCTGACCTTTCCGCCGACGCTGGCGCATACCTGGCGCAACCCGTCGCGGACCCGGCGCACGCGCGCGCTCTGGGTTATCGTGCCGCCGCCATGAGCCTGCTGCTGCTCCGCGGCGGGCATGTGTTCGCGCCGGAAGACCGCGGCGTGGTCGACGTGTTGGCCGCGCACGACCGCATCCTCGCCATGGGGCCGGGACTGCAGCCGCCGGCTGACTTCGGCTCCGTCACGGTGATCGACGCCGCCGGACGGCGCGTCATCCCGGGGCTGGTGGACCAGCACGTGCATTTCCTCGGCGGCGGCGACGGCGATGGCCCGACCGGACGGGTGCCGGAACTTCAGGTTTCGGACCTGGTGCGCGCCGGCACGACGACCGCCGTCGGACTGCTCGGCGTCGACATGGAAGGCAAGACGCTGGCGATGCTGCTGCGCAAGACGCACGAGCTCGACCGCGCCGGCATCACCGCCCTGGCCTGGACGGGGTCGATGCGCCTGCCCGCACCATGCCTGACCGGCAGCGTCCGCGGCGACATCATTCTGCTGGACAAGGTGGTCGGCGCGAAATGCGCGATCGCCGAGCGCTATTACCCCAACCTCGACTTTGCCGCCCTGGCGCAGCTTGCCGGCGAGGTCATGCAGGCCCGCTCGGCGAAGGGCAGGGCGGCGCCGCTGCTGCTGCATGTGGGCCGCCTCGCCGAGGGAATGCGGGCGGTGTTCGATCTCATCGAACGCTGCGGCATGCCGGCCGACCAAGTGCTGCCGACCCACATCAATCGCCACGAAGACATTTCGCCGGTGTTCGCGCAGGCCATCGAATTCGCGCGCCTCGGCGGCACCGTGGACATCACCTGCTGCCTTGGCCCGCGCGATGGAATACCGACCGGCATCGACCCGGTCGAAGCGGTGCGCCGGCTGCTGGCGGCCGGCGTCGATGCGGCGCGGATCACGCTGTCCACCGACGCCCAGGTGTCGGTGCCGGCCGACGAACCCGGGCGGCTGCGTGCCGTACCGCCGGCAATCCTGTTCCGCGACGTCCGCCGCCTGGTGCATGAGGCGGGGCTGTCCTGGCCGGAAGCGCTCGCCCCGGCCACCGTGAACGTGGCGCGGGTGTTGGGGCTCGCCGGACGCAAAGGCCGCATCGCCCCGGGCGCCGATGCCGACATGGTGGTGCTTGACGCCGATGATCGGATCGAGACCGTCATCGCGCGCGGCCGCATCGTGATGCGCGGCGGAACACCGCTGCTCCGCGGCATGTTCGAGGCTTGACAATGCCCAGACCCTTCCTGAAACGTCTTCGGCGCATGTCGCGAGCAAATGCCATGCCGCCGACCCGTGTGATGCAATTCCCGCACTGAAGAGAGGTCGCCGAAAATGTCCATGTTCCATCAGCCCCTTCGCCTCTCCCGCCGGTTGGCCGCGGCCGCGCTGGCCACCGCCCTGCTCGTGCCCGGGCTGGCGCAGGCGCAGAAGCGCGTGACGGTGATGATGTTCGGTTCCACCTGGGAACGCGTGTTCAAGCCGCTGGCGCCCGCGTTCCAGAAGGAAACCGGGCTGGAGATCGTGCCGGCGATCGAGAACACCTCGATCGAAGGATTGGCGAAGATCCAGGCCATGCGCGCGAAGCCGGAAGTCGACGTGTGGTTCACCGGCGAGTCGGTCGCCATGCGCGCCGCCACCGATCGCGGCCTGTTCGTGCCGCTGCCGAAGGACAAGATTCCGAATCTCGCCCAGGTCATGCCCGGCGCCGCCAATGAGATGTTCGTCGCCGAGTGGTACTTCCCGGTCGGCATCGTCTACCGGCCCGACCTGGTGCCGGGCGGACGCATCACCAGTTGGCAGGAGCTGTTCACCCCGGCGTTCCGCAACGAGGTCGCCCTGCCCGCGCCCACCGTCTATCCCGGCCGCACCATCCTGGTCGCGGCGCTGCTGAACGGCGGGTCGATCGACGACGTGCAGCCCGGGCTGAAGTTCCTGGCGCAGCACAAGAACGACGTGGCGATGTTCCACAGCTCCGACACCCAGGCACGCCGGGCGCTGTCGCGCGGCGAGATCTGGGCGATGATGGGCTCGCCCTCGGCGGTGAAGGAACTGGCTGACCAGGGCATCAAGGTTGCCATGGTGAGCCCGAAGCCGACGCCGCTGATCTTCGAGGGCATGATGATGGTGAAGTCGGGCAACGAGGATGCGGCCGCCGCCTTCATCAACCGCGCGCTGTCTGCCGAGTGGCAGAAGATCATGACCGACATCTACAACCTCAGCCCGGTCAATGTGACCGTGCAGCCGGCGCCGCAGCTGGCGGCGGAGATGCCGAAACCGGAGGATGCCGCCACCTTCAGCGAGGCGGTGATCAACGAGCGGATCGGCCAATGGGTCGAGCAGTTCAATACCGCGATTGGCCAGTGAGGCCGTCGCCCGCATGCAGACGCCCGGATGCCGGTTGGAGGTCTGCGATCTCGCCAAGTCGTACGGCTCGGTTACCGCGGCCGACGGCGTGGACCTCGATCTCGCTCCGGGCGAACTGCTGACGCTGCTTGGGCCTTCCGGCTGCGGCAAGACCACCGTGCTGCAGGCCATCGCCGGTTTCGTGCTGCCCGACCGCGGCGACATCCGCCTCGACGGCGCCAGCCTGCTCGCGGTGCCGCCGGAGCGGCGCGAGACGGCGATGCTGTTCCAGCATTACGCCCTGTTCCCGCACATGAACGTGCGGGAAAACGTCGGCTTCGGCCCACGCATGCGCGGCGTGCCACGCGCCGAAGCCGCCCGCAGCGTGGCCGAGGCGCTGGACCTGGTGCGTGTGCCGGAGCTTGCCGAGCGCTATCCGCGCCAACTCTCGGGCGGCCAGCGCCAGCGTGTCGCGTTGGCGCGCGCCGTGGTCACCCGGCCGCGCGTGCTGCTGCTCGACGAACCCTTCGGCGCGCTGGACCAGAACCTGCGCGACGACATGCAGGTGGAACTTCGCAAGCTGCAACAGCGCCTGGGGATCACCACGCTGATCGTGACGCACGACCAGAAGGAGGCGCTGGTGCTGTCCGACCGTATTGCCGTGATGCGCGCGGGCCGCGTCGAGCAGGTCGGCAGCCCGGTGGAAATCTACGACCGGCCGCGCACACGCTTCGTCGCACAGTTCATGGGCGTGGAGAACATCCTGCCGGCAATGCTGCATGGCGACGGCAGCGCCGATATCGCCGGGCTGCGCGTCGCCGGATTTGCCGGCGCCGGACCGGCGGAAGTGGCGATCCGCGCCGAGGCGATTGCCCTGGCCGCGCCGGTGCCGGGTCGGCCGTCCGGCATGCTCACCTTCAGTCGCGTCATCGGCGCGGCGGTGCGCAGCGAAGTGGCGGCGCCGGACGGCACCGTGCTGACCGTGGTGCAGCCGCGCGGCGAGGCCGATCTGCCGCAACCCGGCGAGGCGGTTTCCATCGCCGTGGCGGCGGCGCGCTGCACCCTGCTGTGGTCTGCATGATGCGGCAGGGATTGCCCTGGATCGCGGTGCCTTCGGTCGCGGTGGTCGTGCTGTTTGGCATCGTGTTCGTCGGCTTCATGTCGGTCAGCCTGATGACGTTGACGCCGGGCACGGCGATGTTCCACGGACCGGCCTCGTTGGCCAACTACGTGCGGGCCGTGCACTCCATTCCGGCGCAGCGTGCGGTGCTCACCACGCTGCGGCTGGCCGCCCTGATCACTGCGCTCTGCGTGCTGCTGGGTTATCCGCTTGCCTACGTGCTGGCGCGTTCGCCCTCGGCCGCCATGCGGCGCGCCATCCTGCTTTGCCTGGTGGCCACCTTCCTCTCTGGCGGGGTCACACGCGCCTACGCCTGGGCAATCGTGCTGGGCAACCGCGGGCTGGTGAACCAAATGCTGCAGGGCCTCGGCCTGTCGCGCGCGGTGCTGATCAACAACGAGACAGGCGTGGTGATCAGCGTACTGAACTTCATGCTGCCGTTCTTCGTGCTGACGTTGTTCGGTGCCATCCGGCTGATCCCGCCCAACCTGGAAGTGGCGGCGCGCAACCTGGGCGCCGGACGATTGCGCGTGTTCCTGCACGTGACCTTGCCGCTGTCGCTGCCCGGGCTGACGGCGGCCACAGCATTGGCCTTCGCGCTCTCGCTCAGCGCCTTCCTGTTCCCGCAACTGCTGGGCGGCGGGCGCGTGCAGGTGATGGCCACGCTGATCTATGAGCGCATCCTCACCAGCTACGACATTCCCGGCGCGGCGGCGCTGGCCGTGCTGTTCCTGCTGCTGGTGCTGTTGCTGCTCGGACTGGCGGCGCTGCTGCAACGCCTGGTCGCACGCCGGTTCGCCGGCGCGGAGGCCGAGTGATGGCGCCTGCCTGGCATCGCCCCTATCCGTTGGCGGTGTCGATTGCCGCCACCCTGGTGGTCGGCTTCACCGTGCTGCCGCTGCCCTTCATCGTGGTGTACGCCTTCAGCCCCACCAGCTACCTGATATTTCCGCCGACCGGCATCTCGCTGCGCTGGTTCGCCAACTTCTTCGCCAACGACCGCTTTCGCGCCGCGCTGGTCAACTCCCTGAGCATCTCCGCCATCGTCACGGTGGTTACCCTGCTGGCCGCGCTGCCGACCGCGGTGATGACGGTGCGTTGCCGCTTCGGCGGGCGCGCCTTGTTGCTTGGCCTGGTCACCGCACCGCTGCTGGTTCCCGGCGTCATTACCGGCATTGCCTGTCTCGGCTTCCTGGCGCAAACCGGCATCGGCGTCGGCTACTGGCCCATCGTCGTGGCGATGGTCTGCTTCACCCTACCGTTGGCGCTGCGCCCGTTGGTCGCAACGCTCACCGGCGCCGACCCCGACCTGGAAGTCGCCGCCCGCAACCTGGGCGCCCGCCCGCTCAGCGCCTTCCTGCGGGTGACCTTGCCGAACCTTGCACCGGGACTGGTGGCCGCCGGCACCTTCGTTTTCGTGGAGGCGATGGACAATTTCTCCATCACCGTGTTCCTGACCGACCTGCGCACCACCACGTTGCCGGTGGAGGCTTACAGCTACATCCGCGATTGGGACGACCCGACCGTCGCCGCCATGGCCACCCTGCTGGTGCTGCTGAGTGTCGCCCTCGTCTTCATGATCGAATGGTTACTGGGCCTGGACCGCCTGCTCGACCTCAAGTGACTGGTTTGGAAGGATGCCCGCATGACCAGCCCGCTCCTCGCCCTGGCCTCTCCACGACCATGAGCGAATCTGTCATCGCACCCGACCCTGCCGCATTGCGCATCGTGCCGCGGCGGCATTGGGGCCGCGCGGCGGCCGTTGTCGTCATTCTCGTGCTGTTCGTGCTGCTTGCGCGTGCCTTTGCGCAGGGGCAGATCGAATGGCGCTATGTTGGAGCCTTCCTGACCGCGCCGGCTGTTCTGCAGGGGCTGGCGAACACGGTGGTGATGGCGGTTGTGGCGATGGCGTTGGGCATCGTGCTCGGCACCGTCGCCGCCATGATGCGTTCCTCCGCCAACCCGGTGCTGCGCGCCGCGGCGCTCGCTTATGCGTGGCTGTTCCGCGGCACACCGGTGATCCTGCAACTGCTGCTGTGGTTCAACCTGGCGCTGATCTTTCCGACCATCGGCCTGCCCGGCCTGTTCTCGCTGCGCACGGTCGATGCGATGACGCCCTTCATGGCGGCGCTGCTTGGGCTGGGCATCAACCAGGGCGCCTATACGTCCGAGGTGATCCGCAGCGGCATGCTGGCGGTGGACCACGGGCAGTACGAGGCCGCGCGCTCCATCGGCATGACCCGCCTGAAATCGCTGCGCCGGATCATTCTGCCCCAGGCCATGCGGGTGGTGATTCCGCCGCTGGGCAACGAATTCATCTCGATGGTGAAGATCACTTCGCTGGCCAGCGTCATCCAGTATGCCGAGATCCTGCACAGCGCGCAGAACATCTACTACGCGAATGCGCGCGTGATCGAGTTGCTGATCGTGGCGGGGATCTGGTACCTGGCGGTGGTCTCGGTGCTGACGCCGCTGCAAATGCTGCTGGAACGTCGCTTCGCCCGCGGCATGGCGCTCAGCCGATGAGCGGCTTCGTTTCGCTGCTCGACCTGCACAAGAGTTTCGGCAGCTTCAAGGCGCTGAGCGGGGTTACGCTGCATATCCGTCGCAGCGAGGTGATCTGCCTGATCGGCGCATCGGGCTCCGGCAAGACAACGCTGTTGCGTTGCATCAACCAGTTGGTGACGCCGGACCAAGGGCTGGTGATCGTCGACAGTGAGCTGGCCGGCTTCCGTCGCGACGGCAACAAGCTGCATCCGCTGCGCGAAAGCGAGATTGCCCGCCAGCGCCTGGCGACCGGCATGGTGTTCCAGCGCTTCAACCTGTTCCCCCATCTCACCGCGCTTGGCAACGTCATCGAAGGACCGACGCAGGTGCAAGGGGTGCCGCGCGAGGCGGCCCTGGCGGAGGCGCGGCGGCTGCTGGAGCGGGTGGGCCTTGGCGACAAGGCCGATGCCTATCCGGCGGCGCTGTCGGGCGGCCAGCAACAGCGCGTGGCCATCGCCCGCGCGCTCGCCATGCACCCCAAGCTGATGCTGTTCGACGAACCGACCAGTGCGCTCGACCCCGAACTCGTCGGCGAGGTGCTCGCCGTGATGAAGGAACTGGCAAGCTCGGGCATGACCATGATCGTCGTTACCCACGAGCTCGGCTTTGCCCGCGAGGTTGCCGACCGGGTCGTTTTCATGGACGGCGGCAGCATTGTCGAAGTCGGCCCGACCGCCCAGGTGCTGGGTGCGCCGCGCGAGCCACGGACCCGCGCCTTCCTGTCCGCCGTCATCTCCTGACCGACGGCGACGCCCGCTTGCCAAAGGACATCAGCCATGCCGGAAGACAACGCTGCAACCGGACCCTGCTGGCAAGAGCGCGTGCCGCTCGCGCCCGCCAATCATGCCCCGCTGGCACCTGAATATCCCTGGCCCGATGGCTATCAGGCGGCGATGTTCCTTTCCTTCGACGTCGACGCCGAGACCGCCTGGACCGCCAAGGATCCCGCCCGCTACACCGAATTGGTGACGATGTCCTATGGCGGCTACGAGGCGCGCGTCGGCGTGCGCAAGCTGCTGGAGCTGCTCGCACAGGAGGAGCTGACGGCGACCTTCTTCCTCACGGGCTGGTCGGTGGAGGCGCATCCCGCCATGGCGGACGCCATCCTGCACGCAGGCCATGAAATCGCCCATCACGGCTTTCATCATCTCATGCCGCAACCCGGCGACCCGATGCTGGTCGAGGAGGTGGATCGTGGCCTGGACACGCTGAAACGCCGCCTTGGCGTCATCCCGATCGGCTATCGCGCCCCCTACGGCGAAAGCTGCGAGGAGCTGCGCGTGCTGCTCAAAAAGCGTGGACTGGTCTATTCCTCGTCCTGGCGCGACGATGTGCGCCCCTACCGGCATGTGCTGGCGGACGGCGCGCCGGGGCTGATCGAGCTGCCGGTGACGATGACCTATGACGACTGGCTGTTTGGCCTGTCGCACCGCTACAGCCCGCGGCCGATGTTCCCGCGCGAGCACGTGCTGTCGATCTGGAAGGATGAGCTTGAGGAAACCCGTGCCTGGGGCGGCATGGTCACGACCGTTTTGCATCCGCAATGCAGCGGCCGCCCGATGCGCCTCAAGCTCCTGCGCGAGTTCCTGCAGCACACCCGCTCACTCGGCGACGTATGGATCGCCAGCGGTCGACAGATCGCCCATCATTTTGCCCTCTGCGAAGCCGCCTCTGAGCGGTAATGCCAGTCGCCCCAAACATTGACACACGCCCATTCTCTGGCCCCGATTGATTGGATGCGGGCTGGGTCATCGACCAGGAACTGCCAGGCGCTCCGGCAAGCCTGAACGATGGCGTCGTAGGTGTCCCAAACAAGCGCACAGAGCTTGTTGCCACGCAGATATTCCCAGACGTTCTCCATGGGGTTCAGCTCCGGCGCGTAAGGCGGCAGCGCCAGCAGCGTGATGTTCTCCGGGACGATCAGCTTTTCACCGGCCTGATGCCAGCCGGCGCGGTCCAGAATCAGCACGGCATGCGCTCCTCGTGCCACTTGGACGCTGATTTCCTTCAGATGCTCGTTCATCGCCTCGGTATTGACCGCCGGCATGATGATCGCGGCACCCCCCCACGAGCCGGGCAAATCGCGCCGAACAGATGCACGGAGTCATGACGGTTGTCGCGCACCATCAACGGACGGAAGCCTTTCTCGGCCCAGATGCAGGTGTGGCCCAGCGGCTTGGCGTTTCCAATGGCGCCGGCGCATCTCAGCAGGGGCGAGGTGTTCCGCTTCAATCTGAACCACGTCGTAACGCCGGAACATCCGCTTGAGATGTTCCGCACTGAGCTGAAGGAGGTTTGAGCATGGCGACCTTGGGCGAGTTGGCCAAGTTGATCCGGTCGAAAAATGCAGGCGCCTTCATTTTGACTTTCGACGTCATGTTCGAGGACGAGGCGACATACCGCCGGGTGTTGGCGTCGAATGCGCTGACC
>CAIMEK010000496.1 GCA_903839965.1 uncultured Acetobacteraceae bacterium
CGCCATGAAAGCAGTGTTCGTGCTTTTCGATTCACTCAACCGGCACATGCTGGGCTGCTACGGCGGCCGGCGCGTGCCGACCCCCAACTTCGACAGCCTGGCCGCACGCGGGGCGACCTACGACAACCATTACGTCGGCAGCATGCCTTGCATGCCGGCGCGGCGGGACATGCTGACGGGAAGGCTGAACTTCCTGCACCGCAGCTGGGGGCCGCTGGAACCGTTCGACAACGCCTTTCCGGTAATGCTCCGCGCCGCCGGCGTCTACAGCCACCTCGTCACCGACCATTTCCACTATTGGGAAGATGGCGGAGCGACCTACCACAACCGTTACGACAGCTACGAGTTCGTGCGCGGGCAGGAGGGTGACCCGTGGAAGGGGCTGGTGGCGCCGGACTGGGCGCGGCTCGCCGAGCGATACCATCCGCGCCAGTTCAGTTCGGAGCCGCGCAGCTATTTCGCGCACAACGTCGTCAACCGGGAATTCATCCGCACCGAAGCGGATTTCCCGGCGACGCGCTGCTTCGATCTCGGGCTGGAGTTCATTGCCGCCAACCATGGCGCCGAGGACTGGCTGCTGCAGATCGAATGCTTCGACCCGCACGAGCCGTTCCACGTGCCGGCGCGGTTCCGCGAGGCCTTCCCCACCGGTTGGAACGGCCCCATCCGCGACTGGCCCCGCTACGCCAGGGTGGACGAGTCGGCTGAGGAAAGCGCGGAGTTGCGGGCCAACTACTGCGCCTCTCTGGCCAGATGCGACGAGCAACTGGGCCGCGTGCTCGACTGCTTCGACCGCCATGGGCTGTGGCGGGATACCGCGCTGGTGGTCACCACCGACCACGGGTTCCTGCTCGGCGAGCACGATTTCTGGGCCAAGAACCGCATGACCATGTACCAGGAGGTCGCCCACATCCCGCTGCTGGTCTACGATCCGCGCGAGTCCGGCAGGGCCGGCACGCGGCGGGCGCGGCTGACCCAGAGCATCGACATCGCGCCCACCTTCCTTGAGCTGTTCGGCGTGGCGCCGGCGCCCGAGATGCAGGGGATGGCGTTACGCGGCGGCGACGGGCCGGCGCGCGCGGTGGCGATGTTCGGCTATTTCGGCGGCGCCGTGAACGTGACCGATGGGCGCTACACCTATCACCGCTATCCCGAGGACCTCGAGCGCCAGGAGATCTACCAGTACACGCTCATGCCGACGCACATCTTCGGCATGTTCTCACCCGAGGAACTGTCGCAGGCCACGCTGAGCGAGCCGCTGCCCTTCACCAAGGGGGCGCCGGTGCTGAAGGTTCCGGTGAGCAATCGCTCGCCGATGTACCGGCTGTTCGGCCCGGGCGCGCTGCTGGAATCGCAAACCCGCCTCTATGACGTGGCGGCCGACCCGAAACAGCAGCATCCGCTCGACGATGCCGCCACCGAGGCACGGCTGGCCGCGGCGATGGCGGGGCTGATGGCCGCCAACGACGCACCGCCCGAGGCCTTCGCGCGGCTCGGCCTGCAGCAGAAATGACGGGAATGGGCACGAACATCGAGGCGGGCCGGCCGGTTCGCCTCGCCGTGCTGAGTTTTGCCCATTACCACGCCAACTTCTGGTCGGAGGCGTTCGGCGACGACCCCAGGGTGGAGTTCGTCGGCATCTGGGACGACGACGCCGAACGTGGACGCGCCGCGGCGGCGCGCTTCGGCCGCGCCTTCCTGCCCGACCTCGATGCGGCGCTGGCGCGGGTCGATGCCGTCGCCATTGCCTCGGAGACCGCGGCCCACCTGCCGCTGATCCGCCGCGCCGCCCGCGTCGGGCGGCACATTCTCTGCGAGAAGCCGCTGGCCACCACACTCGAAGACGCCGACGCAATCGCGGTCGAGGTGGCCGCCGCCGGCATCTGTTTTGCCCAGAGCTTCCCGAAAAGGCTCGACCCCATCAACCACGAGCTGAAGTCGATCGTGCAGTCGGGCGCCCTCGGACGGATCATGCTGGTGCGCATCCGCCACGGCCACAGCCACGGCACCGAAGCCGATTTCACCGGGGGCTGGTGGACCGACCGCGCCCGCAGCGGCGGCGGCACGCTGATCGACGAAGGCGTGCACGGCGCCGACTTCCTGCGCTGGCTGTTCGGCGATCCGTGCGCGGTGCAGGCCACGTTGTCGTCGACGGCCTGCGGGCTCGCGGTGGAGGACACGGCGGTGGCCACCTTCACCTGGCCGGACGGCATGATCGGCGAGCTCGCGACGGGCTGGCTGATGCGGGCGGCACGGCACTCGGTCGAGCTCTACGGCACCGAGGGCGTGGCCCTGCTCGGCGGCGTCGATCTCGCCTCCAGGCCCAACGCGGCGAAGCCCTATCTTGACGTGTGGAGCGCGGGAACCGGCGAATGGACCGGCTCGCCCACGGTGCCCGGATTCGTCAGCGGAAAATTCCATCACCAGAGCGCGCTGGCCTTCGTCGGCCACTTGCTGGGCGAACGCGCGCTGCCGAGCGGGCTGGCCGAGGGAAGGGGCGCGCTGGCCATGATCCTCGCCGCCTACGAGGCGGCACGCAGCGGGCGGACGGTCACGATCGCGGCCTGACGCCGACCGGCAACACCGGGCCGTTGGGGGAGTCGCCGTCGGCATCGTTGGCCACGGCGGGCTCGCGCGGCAGCACCGGCCCCCCGGCGAGCAAGGGATCGGCGGTGGCCTCCATCCACGCCGCCAGCCGGCCCCGCATGTCGGCGAGCGGTTCGGCGAATTCCGGGTCGGCGGCGAGGTTGTTCAGTTCGCAGGGATCGAACACCAGGTCGTAGAGCGCCTCGCGCGGCACCTTGCGCTCGCCGAGCCCGTGGCGGAGGAAGAATTGCTTGCTCGGGGTGTCGTCGATGTTGGGCAGCACCGCGCGGTCGCGATGGTCGTCGAAGCGGCGGATGTACTTGTAGCGCCGCGTGCGCGCGGATCGCATCGGCTCGTAGGCGGCGTGGTAGTTGCTCTCGCCGAACAGCGTCTCGTGCAGCCCGTCCACGCGGCCGTCGAGCAGCGGGCGCAGGCTGGTGCCCTGCACACCGGCCGGCACCGCCGCGCCGGCGAGGTCATAGACCGTGGGCGCGAGGTCGATCAGGCTGACCGGTGCGTCGACCACGCGCCCGCCGGCGAAGCCGCCGGGCCCGCGGACCACCAGATACACGCCGAGGCCGGCGTCGGTGAGGTTGCTCATGTGGCGCGGAAACTGCAGCCCGTGGTCGGAGAAGCAGAACACCACGGTGGTGTCGGCCAGCCCCAGGCGGTCGAGCGCGTCCAGCACGGTGCCGTAGGCGGCATCCATGGCGCGTGCCGAGGCCTTGAAGTCCGCCAGGTCGCGCCGCAGTTCCGGGGCGTCGGGGAAGGGCGGGGGCGGCAGGCAGTAGCGCTCGTCCTCATCGGCGAAGCGGGCCGGATCGGCGGGCGGGAAGGGACGGTGGGTCTCGTTGAGGCCGAGCGAGACGAAGAATGGCCGCGCGTGCTTGCCGGCGAGGAAATCGACCACCGCCGCCACCGGATCGTTCTGCGGCAGCTCCGGGTAGTTGGTGTCCATGGTGGAGAGCAGCCGGGAGTAGCCGACCTGGCGCACGTCGGGGGCGGTGTGCTCCACCCCCGCCAGCGCCGTGAGGTAGCCGGCCGCGGCGAGGGTGCGGGCGAGGTGCGGCGCATCGTCGTCCATGGCGAAGCCGCGATGGGCGAGGCCGAGCATGCCGCAGCAATGTGGATACATGCCGGTGAGGAAACTCGCCCGGCTGGGCGAGCAGGTCGGCGCGGCGGCGAAGGCCTGGCGGAACAGCACGCCCTGGCGGGCCAGCCGCTGCAGGTTGGGCGTGGACACCGCGTGGCCGAACGGCTGCACCATCCGCCCCGTGTTGTGCGAGTGCATGAACAGGATATTGGGGCGCGGTGTCATCGGGGGAATTCCCTCGCTCGGCGGACGCCATTGTGGGCTGCCCGGGCCGGGGCGTTCAATCGGCTTGTTGAAGCCGACGCAAGCGGCTTGATGAACGCGCCGGGATGTGTGAATCCTCGGCGCAATGATCGAGCGCGACGCCATCGCAGGGGCGGAAGGGGCCGCGACCGCGAACCGGCCCGCCATCGAAATCGCCGCGGTCACCCAGCGCTTCGGCGCGGAGGCGGTGCCGGTGCTCGACGGGGTGAGCCTCGACATCGCCGAGAACGAGTTCGTCGTGCTGCTCGGGCTCAGCGGCTGTGGCAAGACCACGCTGCTCAACATCATCGCCGGGCTGGTCCCGCCGAGCGGGGGCGAGGTGCGCGTGCACGGCCAGCGGGTCACCGGCCCGGGCGGCGGCAAGGGCATGGTGTTCCAGCAGAACGCGCTGTTCCCCTGGCTCACCGCGCTCAGCAACGTCGCCTTCGCGGCGGTCAACCGCGGCCATGCGCGCGCCGAGGCCGAGAAGCTGGCGCACGAGTTGCTGGCGCTGGTGGGGCTCGCCGGGGCGGTGGACAAGTACCCGTTCGAGCTTTCCGGCGGCATGCAGCAGCGCGTGGCGATCGCCCGCGCGCTGGCGCTCGACCCCGAGATTCTGCTGATGGACGAGCCGTTCGGCGCGCTCGACGAGCTGACCCGCAACGAGATGCAGGACGAGCTGCTCCGGGTCTGGTCGGCGCGACGCAAGACGGTGGTGTTCGTGACCCACAGCATCTGGGAAGGGCTGATGCTGGCCGACCGGGTGGTGGTGCTGGCGCCCAACCCGGGGCGCATCGTGCTCGACCAGCGGATCGCGCGGGCGCGGCCGCGCCCGCGCACCGACCCCGGGCTGATCGGCCTTTACGAAGAGATCTGGCGCGCCCTGCGCCCGGACGGGCGGGGGGAGAGGCGCGGGTGAACCGCCGCCACGCGCTGTCGGTGGCGCTGGTGGCGGCCGCGCTGGTGGCCTGGCAGGGCGCGGTCGATGGCGGCTGGCTGCGCGCCATCCGCTTTCCCCCGCCGCTGAAACTCGTTGCCAGCGCCTGGAACCTCACGGTGGAGGGGTTTCCGCAGGGCACCCTGCTGGCCACCCATGTCGGGGTGACCTGCCTGCGCATCCTCGCCGGCTTCGCGCTGGCGCTGGTGCTGGCGGTGCCGCTCGGGCTGCTGATCGGCGCCCGCCCGCTGCTCGACCGCGCCACCGCGCCGCTGGTGGCGTTCTGCCGCTCGGTGGCCACGCTCAGCCTGCTGCCGCTGGCCGTGGTGTGGTTCGGCACCGGCGAGGAATCGAAGGTGTTCCTGATCGGCTACGGCTGCTTCTGGGTGATCCTGGCCAGCGCCATCGACGCCATCAAGCGGGTCGATCCGGTGCTGATCGCCGCCGCCCGCACCATGGACACCCCGCCCAGGGTGCTGTTCTTCAAGGTGGTGCTGCCGGCCACGCTGCCGCGGCTGGCCTCGGGCGCGCGCGTCGCCCTCGGGGTGGGCTTCATGGTGATCGTCGGCGCCGAGATGATCGGCACCGTTACCGGGCTCGGCGCGCTGATCATGGAGGCGCGCAACTTCTACCGCAGCGACATCACCGTGGTCGGCATGGTGGTGATCGGTACCCTCGGCTTCCTGCTCGGCGCCGGGCTGGAGCGCGCCGAGGCGTGGCTGCTGCCCTGGCAGGCCCGCCAGCGGGAGCGCGGGACATGAAGCGGCCATCGCTGGCCGCCCGCCATGCCGGCGCGATCGGGGTGGTGGTGTTCCTGGCCGTGTGGGAGGCGGCGGCGCGGCTGGTGTGGCACGACCCTTCGGTGCTGCCGGGGCCGACGCAGTCGCTGGCCGCCGCCTTCGCCACGCTGCCGCCGGGGGAACTCGCCGACGACAACGCCACCAGCCTCGGGCGCATCGTGGCGGGGTTCCTGATTGCCTCGGCCGCGGGCATCGTGCTCGGCATGCTGTGCGGGCGGTCGCGCTGGGCCTCGGCGGTGCTCAGCCCGTTCGTCGAGTTGCTGCGGCCGATTCCGCCGCTGGCCTGGCTGCCCATCGCCATCATCTGGTTCGGCATCGGCGAGGGCTCCAAATTGTTCGTCATCGGGCTCGGGGCCTTCTTCCCGGTGTTCAGTGCCGCCTGGCGCGGCACCACGCTGGTGCCGCCGGCGCTGATCGCCGCCGCCCGCTCCATGGACGTGAAGGGAGCGGGACTGCTGTGGCAGGTGATCCTGCCGGCGGCGCTGCCCGACATCGTCGCCGGGCTGCGCATCGCCCTGGGGCTGAGTTTCGGCGTGCTGGTGGCGGCCGAGCTGATCGCCGCCCAGCACGGGCTCGGCGCGCTCATCATGCAGGGCCGCGAACTCGGCCAGCTCGGGCTTTCGATTTTCGGCATCGTGCTGATCGGCGTGCTCAGCCTGCTGGCCGACCACGGGTTGGCCGCGCTCGCGCGGCGGGCGGTCGGGCGGTGGAGCGCGCTATAACGGAACAACATGAGGAGGGATGAACCATGGAACGAAGGCATTTCCTGCAGGTGGCAGCCGGCGGAGCGGCGCTGGCGCTGGCGGGCCATGCGCGGGCGCAGGGCCGGGCGGAGGTCAGCAAGCTGTCCATGGGCTTCGGGCTCGACCCGGTGTTCGCGCCGCACATCATCGCCATGGACAAGGGCTGGCTGAAGGAAGCCGGGTTCACCGACATCGCCACGCCGTCCTTCACCAGCGGCGCGACCGCCGGCGAGGCGCTGCTTTCCGGCGACATCCAGCTCTGGACCCCCGGCAACCTGCCGCCGATCTCGATGGCGCAGAGCGGCCTGCCGATCCTGGTGCTGGCCACCAACTGCATCGCGGTGGCCGCCGACAACCTGGTAGCGCGCAAGGATGCCAACATCCGCGCACCCGAGGACCTTTACCGCATCAAGATCGGCCTGCTCGATGGCTCGACCGCTTCCGCCACGCTGGCGGGGCTGGCCAGGCATTACGGGCTCGACCCCAAGCGGCTGCAGGTGGTCAACATGCCGCCGCCCGAACAGTTCGCCTCGCTCAAGGCCAACACCATCCAGGCGCTGCTGTGCTGGCAGCCCTGGGGCTACAACGCGCTGGCGCTGGGCGACACCATGCTGGTGCACTCGGGGGTGGAAAGCGGCTTCGAGAAGAACCGTGGCGAGAAGGTGCAGATTTCGGCGACGCGCTCGCTGCTGGTGACCAGCGAAGACTTCGTCCGCCGCGCGCCGAATGCCACCGCCCTGCTGATGGCTGCGCTGGTGCGGGCACAGCGCTATGTGTCCGATCCCGCCAACCGCAACGAGGCGCTCGACCGCGTCGCCGCCGTGACCAAGCAGGACCGCGCGCTGGTGGCGGCGATCTGGAGCCAGTACGTGTTCGACCCCAGCTTCGACCAGGCCTATGTGGACGACATGCACGCCATGGCCGACTACCTGGTGGCCTCGGGGCGCATCAAGGCGGCAAAGGACCCGCTCGACTACACCTATTCCGTGCCTGCCGCGGCGGCCGGCGCGAGGGTGACTGTGCCCGGGCATTGGAAGCCGTAAGCCGACGCCATGTGCGCCCCGTCGCGGCGAGGCGGCGGGGGGCCGGGCGCTCCACGGACACGAAGGCCCCCGCTCGGTTCCTGGCCCGGTGGCCTGCGGCCAAGCCGTTGGCGTCCCGTATCCACCCCGGGCCAAGCCGAAGCTCGGCGCGGTCGCGGATTGCATCGACAAGGTGCTGGACGCGGAGTGTCAGGCGCCGCGCGAACAGCGCCACGGCGCCCGGCGCATTCATCGTCGGATCCTGACGGAGTTTCCGGACGCCACGGTCGCGGAGTCGACGGTGCGCAAGCGGGAAAAGAACGGGTGCGGACGATCGCTGCGGCCCGGCAAGCTAGCGCGGTCGGGCTTATGCCGGTGGTTGCAGCCGGTGTTGGAGCGCCGGGCCGGCCTGACGTGCCCTGTAGGCGGTTGTACTCGTGTTGGACGGCGTTGCGGGGGTACGGCTACCCAAATATTATGCGACCAGCCCTGAAACGCCGTGTACTGGCAGTACAAACCAGTACAGTGGTATATGATATGCTATGGATACTCCGTTATTTCTTGAC
>CAIMEK010000497.1 GCA_903839965.1 uncultured Acetobacteraceae bacterium
CCAGCGCCGCGCCCGCCGCCAGCCCAGGGAAGCCGCCCGGCGTCGTGGCTTCGGCGGCGTCGGCGCGCAGGCCGCGGCGCAGCGCCAGCGGGATCGCCACGCCGTTGGCGGCCAGCGCAAACAGCCCGATGAGGCCCGGCGCCGGCGAGCGCTGTGTCCAGGCCTGCCAGGCGGCGGTGGCCGCCACCGCCCAGGCCTGGAGCGCCAGGGTGTCGATGATGGCGACGAGCCGGCGCTGGTGCAGCAGGGCGAACGCCGCCACCAGCACGGCACCGCCGAACAAGGTGCCCAGGCCCGGATGCGCGCCCATCACGTGACGCCCTGGCCGATGAACAGGAACACCGCGGCGAGCAGCGCGAGCAACAGTGCGATGCCGAGGAATTCCGGCACGCGGAACAGCCGCATGCGGGCGATCGCCGACTCGAACCCCGCCAGCGCGGCGGCCAGCAGGCCGACCTTCAGCGCCCAGACCGGCAATGCCAGCAGCCAGGTCAGCAAGCCGGAGGAGGGCGTTGCCAGGCCGAACGGCGCGAAGATGGTGCCGATCAGCGTCAGCCACAGCAGCAGCTTCAGCGCCGCCGTCCATTCCAGCAGCGCCAGGGTGCGGCCGGAATACTCCAGCGCCAGGGCGTCGCGCCCCATCGCCAGTTCCAGGCCGGTGGCGGGCTGGCCGGCCGGCAGGCGGCCGTTTTCGGCGATGGCGACGGCCACGATGGCGACCAGGGCGAGCCCCAGCGATACCCGCGGGCCGGTGCCGCCCTCGCGCAGCAGCAGGGCGATGGCGTCGAGGTTGGACGTGCCCGCCAGCAGGGCGCGGGTGAACACCACCAGCCACATCGCCGGCTCGGCGAAGCTGGCGAACAGCAGGACGCGCGAGGCGCCGATGCCGCCGAAGGCGGTGCCGATGTCCAGCCCGGCGAGCGCCAGGGTGCAGCGCGCCAGCGCCAGCAGCCCGACCAGGGCCAGCAGGTCGGCGAACGGCGCGCTGGCCATGCCGAGCGCGAAGGCGGGCACCAGCGCGGCGGCGGCCAGGGTGGCGGCGAACGCGCCGATGGGGGCGGCGTGGAACAGCCAGGAGGCGTTCTCGGCCAGCACGGGCTGCTTGCGGGCCAGCCGCAGCAGGTCGCGCCATGGCTGCAGCACCGGCGGCCCGACCCGTCCGGCCAGCCGCGCCTGCACCCAGCGGATCGCCCCGACCAGCACCGGTGCTGCCGCCAGCATCAGCGCCACGTGCACCAGCAGCGCCGCGACCCCGATGGCGATGGTCAGCGCGGCGCGCATCAGGGCGCCCCCGCCAGCGCAACCACGGCGAGGCAGGCGACGAGCACCGCGAACATCAGCAGCAGCAGAGTACGCAGCGACAGGCAGCGGATGCGGTCGGCGAAGGACGCGACGCGCGCGTGCAGCGCGGCGACCGGCGCAAACAGCCAGCGTTCCGCCGGATCGCGCAGCGCCACCGTAATGCCCGCCGGGCGGATGTCCCCCGGCGGCGGGGTGTCGATGTGCTCGCTGGCGCCCAACAGCGTGCCGCCGAGCACGCGGCGCAGCGGCTGGGCAAAGCTGGCGCCGCTGTACTGGGTCAGCGGGTCGCCGAACGGCAACCAGGCCGGCGGGGCGATGAAGCCGCCATCCCAGGCCGGCCCGACCCGATGGCCCGGCAAGGCGCGGCGGCGCAGCAGCCCCACCAGAACAGCTGCGGCCACCGCCAGCAGCACCGCGATGCCGAGCGCCGAGTAGCCGGACAGGTCGGTCTGCGCGGCAACCGCCAGCACCCCGGCACGATCGGCCATGTCGACGCCGAGCAGCCGCCGCAGTGCCGGAGCGGCCAGCGCCAGCACGGCGCCGGGGAACAGCCCGATCGCCGCCAAGACACCGGCCAGGCCGATCAGCGCGACGCGCACGGGCAAGGCGGCTTCCTCGGCGGCGGAGGCGCGCGGTATCCGCGGCCGGCCGAGGAACACCACGCCCACCAGGCGAACGGCGGCGGCCGCCGCCAGCGCCGCTGCCAGCGCCATCGCGGCCGCCACCAGGCAGAACAGCACCTGCAGGCCGAGCCCGCCGATGCGCCCACCGCCCAGCAGCGCCTGGAACAGCAGCCATCCGCCGGCGAAACCGGCGCTGGGCGGCAGCACGGCGAGCGAGGCGGCCGCCGCCAGCACGCAGGCGGTGGTGGCGGGCATGCGCTGGATCAGGCCGCCGAGCCGGCTCAGCCGGCGGCTGCCGGCGCTGCGGTGCACCGCGCCGGCGGCCAGGAACAGCAGCGACTTGGCAAGCGCGTGCGCCAGCACGGCGAACAGCGCCGCGGCCAGCGCCAGGGAGGCCAGCGGCGACAGGTCGGCGCCGCGCGCCGCCAGCGCCACCCCCAGGCCAATGACGACCAGCCCGGTGTTGCCGATGGTCGCCCAGGCCAGCACCGCCTTGATGTCGTCCTCCATGTTGGCGCGCAGCGCGCCCAGCACGGCGGCGGCGGCGCCCAGCGCCAGCAGCGGCACGCCCCACCAGCAGATCGGAAGAGCACACG
>CAIMEK010000498.1 GCA_903839965.1 uncultured Acetobacteraceae bacterium
AGTATCCCATGACTACTTCCCTTCGATGCCTGTGGCCGATCCACACCGGACCAAGCTCTACCATCCTGAGAGGAGCAGCCACCGGCTCACCGGGGAGAGACCCCAATCACCCAATCTGTCCGAGATCATTTAAAGACTTTACATGGCTTTCGCACCATGAGGCGGACGGATGCCCAGCGCAAGAATGCAAGTGCATTTCGGTTCAGGCATTCCCAATCCTTGGCTAGGCGGCGACAGC
The DNA here is from genome assembly GCA_903839965.1 of uncultured Acetobacteraceae bacterium. Taxonomy (GTDB): domain Bacteria; phylum Pseudomonadota; class Alphaproteobacteria; order Acetobacterales; family Acetobacteraceae; genus Rhodovastum. The sequence goes on from CAIMEK010000498.1 coordinate 239, forward strand.
GGTTGAGCCAAGCGATCGTCCTCTCGACGATCCAGCGCCTGGGCAGCACAACGAACTTGCCGATATCGGATCGCTTGACGATCTCCACGTTGATCTGACCGCAGACGCGCTGCAATCCTTCTTGGAACTTCGGCTCCCGGTAGCCGCTGTCGGCGTAGAGCTTCAGCAGCAAAGGGAACAGACCAAACATCGTGCTCATCAGCAGCACGCCGCCATCGCGATCTTGGATGTCGGCGGCATGTACAATCGCGCACAGCAGCAAACCTTCAGTGTCTACCGGAACATGGCGCTTCTTGCCTTTGATCTGTAGAGTCGAGGACGGGCGCGGTGGCATTGCCCCGTTTCCCGCCCCCGCTCATCAAACCGGACGTGCGGATTTCTCGCATCCGGCTTTCCGACTGGCTTCACCGCAAGGCCCACGGCAACGACCGACTGCGCTCGCGTCGTAGGCATCGGACGGCCAATTTCCCGTAAACATATTCGCGGGAGAAATGGTCCGCTCCACGCCCCTGCTCTTTGTGTCGTTGACGGAGGAAGTGCCGCGTTCGGTCATAGACATGTTGATCGACGGCCTCGTATGCCGACGCGAGGGTGCCGTAGAAGAAGTAGGCCGACCAACCGCGCAGAATGCGCTTCAACCGTGCTCGCACTTCATCCCAGGCGCCCTTGTTGCCGGGCTACGTGATGTCCTTCACGTCCAACGACCAAGCCTCGGCCAGGTCGGCCGCCACCGTCCAGGTCTGGCCGCGCTGCTAGGCGCCGGCCTGGACAGCCTCGTCGAGGGCTCGGTCCATCGACCAATCGTCGGCCAAGTGGGCCGCCACCGTTCAGGTCTGGCCGCGCTGCCAGGCGCCGGCCTGGACGTCAGGGTTGAGGGCTGCGACGGTGCTGATGAAGCGCGCGACCGGGCGCCGGCCGAGGCGCGCCAACTCCAGCCGGGTGACTGATCCACAAGCGGGCACCCGCCGCGGAGCGGATCGGTTTCGAGACAGGCGCGATGGCGAACTGGCTCTGGCACGAGTTGAAGCGCATTGGCCTGCCGGTCGTGTGTGTCGACGCTCGTCATGCCCACGCCGCGCTATTTGTCAGGATGAACAAGAGCGACCCGAACGATGCCCGCGGACTGGCAGAGCTGATCCGGGTGGGGTGGTATCGAGTGGTCCGGGTCAAGAGCGGCGACAGCCAGGCGATCCGCTCCCTGCTCGTTCATTGCGCGACAATCTGGGTGAGAGATCGCATTGCCTCGCCAGAAATGCTCCTGAAAGGTGACCTGTTGCCTCATCAGAAATGCTCCCGTCCGGGATTGACCGGCGAGGGCAGGAATGAGGCTGATCAGCATGGCGACGCGTGATGAGTTGGTGGCGGCGGTAGGTGTGCGCTACGCCTTGGGCAACCGGGTGGAGCGAAGCAGGATCCTGGATGAGTTCGCGGCGGTCCCCGGCCACCACCGCAAGCACGCAATGCGGTTGCGCCGGGTTGGATTATCGGGCGGCCGCTCCGGCCACGCCCGGACCGTCGGGTGTACGGCGAGGCAGTACGTGCGGCGTTGATTGTTATCTGGGAAGCGTCGGACCGTATCTGCGGCAAACGGTTGCGACCGCTGGTGCCGATTCTGGTCGAGGCGATGGAGCGGCATCGCCATCTTCAGCTTGCACCAGAAGTACGGGCTGGCGTGATGGCGATGAGTGCTGCCACCATTGACCGCGCGCTACGCGAGGTCCGGGGACGTACCGGAGCACGACCGCGCCGCCGATCGCCTCCCTCGGCGGCCATCCGACGCAGTGTTACAGTCCGCACGTTTGATGGGTGGTGCGACCCGCCGCCCGGCTTCATGGAGGCCGACCTGGTTGCGCACAGCGGGCCGACGGCGAAGGGAAGCTTCGTGCAGACGCTGACGTTGACCGATATCGCCACGGGCTGGACGGAGTGCGCGCCGGTGCTGGTGCGCGAGCAGCGACTGCTGACGGAAGTGCTGGATGAGATACGCAAGCTTTTGCCGTTCTCCCTGCTCGGGTTCGACACGGACAACGATAGCGTGTTCATGAACGAGACGGTGCGGGACTACTGCAAGGGGACTGGCGTGGAATTCACGCGCTGCCGTCCATATCGCAAGAACGATCAAGGCTGGGTGGAACAGAAGAATGGGGCTGTTGTCCGGCACGCCGTCGGCTACCGGCGGTATGAAGGCCTGGCAGCCGCGGCCGCGCTGGCACGGTTATATCGGGCGCTGCGGTTGTTCGTGAACTTCTTCCAGCCGTCTTTCAAGTTGGCCGAGAAATCACGCGACGGGGCAAAGGTCAGGAAGCGGTATTATGCGCCAGCTACGCCCTATCAGCGACTCCTAGCGGAGGCTCGGACAGGCCAGGAAGTGCGGAGCCGGGTGGAAGCGACATACGCCACGCTCGATCCGGTTCAATTGCTCAGCGACATCCGCACGATCCAGCAGCAGCTCGTCGAGATTGCCGATCATCCGGCGGTGAACGAAATGGGGGCGCCGACCGCGCCGACGCTGGCGCAGTTCTTCTCCGGCTTGCGTATGGCGTGGCAGGACGGCGAGGTGCGCCCGACCAGCAGGCCGAAGGAGAAGGTCAAGCGCGGTCGGCGTCGTCCGGATCCGCTTTTGACGGCGACGGCGCAATTGCGGGGATGGTTCGAAGCCGAGCCGTGGCGAACGGCGCGCGAGTTGTTCGAGCGGCTACAGGGCGAGCAGCCGGGCGTTTACCCCGATGGTCAGATCAGAACATTGCAGCGGCGTCTGAAAGGGTGGCGCAGCGAAATGGCACACAAGCTGGTCTTCGGGGCCACGGCCTCCGACACGAGTTCGGGGTTGGCCGCGGCAACGGGAGCGGTGCTATGAGGCAACGGGAGCATTCTGGTGAGGCAAGACCCGACGCCTGGGGAACATTCGTGGATGAGGCAATACGGTTCTCACCTTGATTGTCGCGCGGCAACGCGCCCAACAGCAGGCGCAGCAACAGGCACAGCAGGCGGCACAGCTACGCGCCCAGCAGCAGGCGCAACAACAGGCGCAGCAACAGGCACAACAGGCGGCGCAGCAGCGGGCCCAGCAGCAGGCACAGCCCGGGCTCGGACAGCATCCGCCGGGACAATTCGCCCAGCCGCAGCCCGGACAACCACCGGTACAGCCCGGGCTCGGACAGCATCCGCCGGGACAATTCGTCCAGCCGCAGCCCGGGCAACCACCGGTACAGCCCGGGCTCGGACAACGTCCGCCCGGACAATTCGCCCAGCCGCAGCCCGGACAACCACCGGTACAGCCCGGGCTTGGACAACGTCCACCGGTGCAGTTCGTGCAGGTCCCCGCGGGCCAGCAGCAATCCGGCCGCCCGCCCGGCTTAGCCACCGGGGCCGCCACCGGGGTCGCGGTCGCGACCGATGCCGGAACCACCCGGCAACCACATACGCCGGTCCGCCCGATCGCCATCTCCGCAACCACCAACATCACACCGAGCGCCACCCAGGACGGATTTTCGGTGCACCGCCGCAACACCGACGGCTCCCAGGTGGTGGTGAACTCGCACGTGCAGTCGAACGGACAACGCAATGTCGTCGCCTACCAGGTGACGCAGAACCAGCAGGCCGGTACCCAGACCCAGCTCTTCATGGACGGGCGCCGCACCGTGGTCGGACGCGACTTCGTCACCCGCTCGGTGCCGCACCAGCCGACCGTCACGACCTACCAGAACGGCCTGCGCGAGGCGGCCCTGCCGGGCGGCGGACCGATGTACCGGGAAAACTTCGCCGAGCGGCCCGGCCGCGACGGCCGCCTCCGGCGGGTGATCCAGCGCACGGTGTTCGCGAGCCTGTTCGCCGGCGCGATCGTCGCGCTGGCGACACCCGAACTGCGCACCTATGACGTCGACAGCTATGAGGGCGTGAACATCTATCCCTACCAGCCCGCCGGCTTCGACGCGCCGTTCCTCGAGCCGCTGCAGCGGCCCTTCAGCCGGGAGATCTCGGTTTCTCCGTCGTGCATGGTGTGCCCGTCGCAGGTGGTGGCGTTTCAGCAGCCGGTCGCTGCCTATGGCGACCCGGTCGAGCTGATCGCCGACCTGCAGATCTCCGGAGGCTTCGCCGACGGCATGGCCGCCCCCTACGCCGAGCCGGCCCCCGACCCGCAGACCGCCGCGCTGGCCGCTCAGGTGAGCGAACTGCAGCAGGAAGTCAGCACCGCGGTGGATTCGAACACTGACCTGCAGGCGCAGATGGCAAACCAGCGGGCGCAGATCGCCAGCATGCAGGCACAGGCGGCCGACGCCGCCCGCGCAAGTCTGCAAACCAAGGCACCGCCGGAGCCGGTGCAGGTGCCAGAGCCGGTGCGCCAGCAGATCCGCGAGGAAGTGCGCGACGGCATCGCCCACTACCAGCAACAGCAGCCGCTGACCCTGCCCGAAGTGGTCGAGCAGGCGCGCCAGCGGAACTACATCTTCCAGGTGGCCGACATGATGGAAGCCGCCAGCGCCGCCACTGGCGAGCCCTGCTCGCTGACCACCGGCGACCTGCTCAGCTTCGCGGAATTGCCGGACGAGAACCAGCCGGTCGCGAAGATGGCAGTGGTCACCAGCAAGTCCGGCAGTTGCCGGGCCGGCACGACGGTGGATGTGGGGCTGTCGGACCTGCAGGAGATGCTGAACGCATTCAGCCAGCGGCTGGAGACCAACATGACCAGGGTGCACGAGCAGATCGAC
>CAIMEK010000499.1 GCA_903839965.1 uncultured Acetobacteraceae bacterium
GCGGCGTTGACAGAGGGCTGTCCGGCAGTCGTTGGCTCCTGATCGAACGACGCCAAGGACTGGCTGGCGCTCGCGAAGCAAAGGGTATGCCAATTTTTCGGACGCCGCCGGATTTACGCGGATTCTGGCCGCCGCCGACACGCGCCAAGGCGGCCGAATTCGCTGCTGTCCGCACGAACGCCGCTGCGGGCGGTGAGGTCGCCGGCCCGCCATCGCTCGGCAGCCGCCAGCAGGCGCCTGACCGGTCGGCGGATCAGTTGGGTGCCAAGCAGGGCGGTGATCAGCAGGGCCAGCGCCGCACTGCCGAGGATCAACGCCAGGCCGGTGCGGTTGGCCCGCGCCACCGCCGCGTAGCTCACGGCCTGATCCAATCCCACCGCGACCAGCAGCCCCTTCGGGTCGGCCCCGGGGGGCGAATAGCCAAGAATGCGCTTGTTACCATCCCGGTCCGTTATCGGCGCAAGCCTGACCTCGCTGCCCGCCAGGGTGAAGCGGTTCTCGGCCGGCATCGGCTGTCCGACGGTATGCTGCGGATCGGGAAAGCGTGCCAGGGTCGTGCCGTTGCGGTCCATGATCGCCCGGCCGGTTCCCGCCGGCAAAGCCAGGGCTTCAAGCTGGCGACCCAGCCAATCGAGACTGAGCGCCAGGGAAGCCACCCCGATGATGGCCCCGTCGCGGTTCCTGACCGGCTTGGCCAGATGGACGCTGCGCTGGCCGGTGACGTCGCCGACCACATACTCGCCGACGACGAAGCCTCCGGTCTGCAAGGCAAGGCGGAAATGTGCCCGGTTCGACGCGTTGACGCCCGGATCGACCGGGCCGGGCCCGCAGATCGTATGGCCGTCAAGGCCGATGAAGGCCGCCCCGGTGTAGCGCGGCTGCTCCTGGAGCAGGGTAGCCATCAGGCGCTGGCACAGGTTGAGCAACCCTTCCTGCACCGCCGGTGTGGCGGCGATGCCGCTCAGCAACTGGTCCGCTCCATCCAGGATCCGCTGCTGCTCGGAGGCGACGTTGCGCACCAGGCGCAGCGCTTCGTCCTGCAGGAGTTGTTGGCGGACCTGGCGGGCTTCACCTTCGGAATACAACTGCAAGGCCACGGACGGCAGCGCCGCGGCCGCGACGACAAGCAGGAATCGAGCCAGGAGGCTTTTCACTGCAATCCCGTTTCCTTGAGTCCATGAGCGTTTGCCGACGACAGGCAGGCCTGGCATTGATCTGAATCAGATTGCTCACGTATTTGTGAGCCCCGAGGCCTGGGGCGGCTGGCATCCAGCTGCGGCCGCGACGTCGGACGACCGGTAGCCATCGGCCCGGCGGGGTGCTCAAATCGGGGCATTCGTTACCCATCCCAGGCACCCCGGGGACTGCCATGAACAGCACCGCGCCGTCCGCCACGCCCGAGCGCATCCTGCAATTCGCCTGGGCCTTTGCTGCCCCGCTGGTGATCGAGGCGGCGATCCGCCACCGGGTGTTCGACGCTTTGGCCGGGCAAGGCCTGACGCTCGACGCGCTGGCGCAGGCAACCGGCACGTCGCGCCGCGGGTTGGCCGCGATCGTCGATGCCCTGGTCGGCTTCGGGCTGCTGGCCCGCGACGATGCCGGGCGCACCGCGCTCACCCCCGAAAGCGACGCGTTCCTGCTCAGCCACCGGCCCGGTTTCATCGGCGGCATCTTCCGCCACATCAGCGCGCAATTGATGCCGAACTGGCTGCACCTTACCGAGGTCGTCGCAACCGGCAAGCCGGCGCGCGGGGACAGCGTCGGCGCGGCGTATTTCGCGGCGTTCGTCGAGGACCTGTTTGCGTTGAGCTATCCCGCTGCCGGCGCGCTCGCGAGCGCGCTTGGCCTGGCCGCTGCGACCGGCCCGGTCTCCGTGCTCGATCTGGGAGCGGGCTCGGGCGTGTGGGGCATCGCGCTGGCACAGGCCTCGCCGCATGTGACGGTGCGCGCGATCGACCTGCCGGACGTGCTGGCGGTGACGCGCCGGGTGGCCGAGCGGTTCGGGCTTGGCGATCGCCTGACCACGGTGGCGGGCGATTTGCACGCAGCCGAGTTCGGCAGCGGCCACCAGGTTGCCACGGTCGGCCAGATCCTGCACAGCGAAGGCGTCGAACGTTCGCGCGCCTTGCTGCGGCGGACGCACGCGGCGCTGGCGCCGGGCGGCACGATCGCGATTGCCGAATTCCTGGTCAACGCCGATCGGCGCGGCCCGCTGATGGGGCTGATCTTTGCCGTCAACATGCTGGTCCAGACCGAGGTCGGCGGCACCTATTCGTTCGAAGAAATCGCCCACTGGCTGACCGAGGCCGGCTTCACCAACCCGCGCCGGTTGCCGGCGCCGGGTCCGTCGCCCTTGATCCTGGCGACGCGAAGCTGACCCCAAAACCAGGGGACGAGATTTGCGGCTCTGGAGCGGGCTGTCGGACCAACCGCGCGGAAGGATGGCGCTTTGGCTCGATCCACCGGCTGGTAGAGACGATATCGTACCAATTAGGCCGCGATCAGGCGCGGCGGGCGTCGTCGCCGGGTGGCGCCGGGAACCTGGGGCGTGGCGCGGGGACGGGGGGCGGGATGGGGGCGGCTTGCACGAAACTATTCCTAGCATAAAACCAGAGCGATCGCAAGGAAAGGTTTCCCGCTACGACTCCTGCGATACCCGGGACCGCCGCTGCCCGGCCCCGCAGCCTATCGAGGCCGCGCTTCCGGCAGCAGTTGCGCGACCTCGCCGTCCTTGATCAGGGCGGCGCGGATCAGCCGCGGGCGCGCCTTCACTTCCTCCATGATCTTGGCGACGTATTCGCCGACCAGGCCGATGGCGAACAGGTTGATCGCGCCGAAGAACAGGATCGACAGCAGGATCGTGGTCACGCCGCGCTCGACCATTCCGGGTGCGAACAGCCGGATCAGCACCGCCACGATGCCGAACAGGCCGGACAGGCCGAGCAGCGCCAGCCCGCCGACCGTCAGCATGGTGAGCGGCGTGTTGCTGAACGAGAAGATGCCGCGCTTGGCCCAGCCGATGTTCCTGAACAGGTTGTTGGTGCTCGTGCCGAACATGCGCCTGGGCCGGACATAGTCCACGCCGACCTGGTCGAAGCCGACATAGGCCCGCAACCCCCGCACGAACAGGTCGCGCTCCGGGCAGGTCAGCAGCCATCCCACCACGCGCTTGTCCATCAGCGAGAAGTCACCCGCATCGTGCGGAATGGGAACGTAGCTGCACGCGGCGAACAGCCGGTAGAAGCCCTTGTAGAGCAGCCCCCACAGCATCGGCATGTCGCGCTTCACCCGGCGGCCGTAGACCACGTCGTGGCCGGCCCGCCATTGCGCATGGAATTGCTCGATCAGTTCCGGCGGGTCCTGCAGGTCGCCGTCCAGCAGCACGCAGGCGTCCTTGGTCGCCATTTCCATGCCGCTGCGGAACGCCATCTGCGAGCCGAAATTGCGCGAGTGGGTAATGCCGATGACGTGCGGATCGCGCGCCGTGAGGGCACGGATCGCGCCGGCGCAATTGTCGGGGCTGGCGTCGTTGACGAAGATGATCTCGTAGTCGACGCCGATGCGGCGGAAGGTCGCCACCAGCCGCTCGTACATGATGGGCACCGCCGGTTCGTCGCGGTAGCAGGCGATGATGGCGGTGATGCTGCGCCGCTCCGGCGGACGGTCGCGCTTGGTGAGCCCGTCCAGGCCGCCGGGTCCGAGGGATGCCACCCAGTCCGCGGTTAAGCGCAGCCCCTCGGCGAGCGGCGTGGTGGCGGTCCAGCCAAGGGTGCGGGCTGCCTTCGCGGGCGCGGCGTACCAGTCGTTTACGTCCCAGTGGCGTTGGGACATGGTGCCGAACTCGGGCGCCTGCGTCAGGGCGAACACGCCGCGCGTGCACGCCGCCAGGTCGCGCATGGTGGTGCGGGTGCCGGTGCCGATGTTGAACGATTCGCCGTACAGCTCCGGCGTCAGCCGGGCGGCGGCACGGATGAAGGCATCGCAGACATCGTCGACATAGACGAAATCGCGCGAGGTCTCCGGCGCGACGAAGGCCGGATAGCCGCCGTCCAGCGCGTGGCGAACCACGTTGGGGATCAGCCGCGAGGAGTCTTCCAGCGGGCCGTAGACCGAATAGAGTCGCAGATTCACCACCGGCAGGCCGCGCGTCTTGCCGGCATAGGAAAGAAACTGGCTCGCGGCGACCTTGGAGACGGCATAATGGCTGTTCGGCAGGATCGGGTCGCTCTCCGAGGGACCGGCCGCGTTGGCGCCGTATTCCGACGAGCTGCCGGCATGCACGAAGGCGGCCAGGTCATCCGCCTTCAACAGGTCCAGCAGCGTCACCAGGGAATTGAAATTGGTGCGATAGATGCGGCCGGTGTCGTTTTCAAAGGAGTACGCGCCATAGGCGGCGCAATCGAAGACGGTGCGCGGGCGGATGGCCTCGACCATCTGGCGCAGCTCGGCAGGGCTGGTGAGGTCGACCTCGAGCAGATGGCGGCGGTCCAGTCCCGCAAGGCGCCACGCCGGCAGGCGAAGCACCACGGCGGTGACGTCGCTGCGGCTGCGCAGCAGGCGATGGACCAGGTTGGCGCCGACGAACCCGCCGCCGCCAAGCACCAGGATCGGCCCCTTCAGCGCCGCTGCCAGGTCGACGTTGCCAGTCGCTTCGCTCATGCCGCGAGCTCCAGCAGGGCCTGGCGGATCGACCCGGCGTCGAGTCCGCTCTCGCGCCGGTGGAACGCCTGCGAGCCATACAGGTGCGACGGATAGCCCGCCGCATGCAGGTGGCGGAAACGCGGCACCGCGATGCCGGCGTTCAGCGCCCAGACGGCCAGCATCGCACCGACCCCGCCCTGGGCGACATGCTCCTCGATGACGCAAAGCCGGCCGGTACAGGCGATCCGTTCGGCGAGGGCGGCGGGCGGGGGGTTCGCGCTGAGCGGCAGTTCGCTGACCACCCACAGCTCCGGGCGAAGGTTCGCCAGCGCGTCGACCGCGCTCCAGGCGACACCGGCCAGCGGCCCGGCCGCCACGACGACCGGTCCTTCTCCCGCGGCCAGGCGGCGCCAGGGGGCGTAGGGCGGCAACCTGGCGCGGGCCGGCAGCTCACCGCGGCCCAGGCGGATGTAGCATGGCCCGGCGGCGGCGGCGGCGCGCTCCACCACCGGGGCAACATCCTCGTCGAAGGCCGGCACATGCGCGGTCACGCCGGGCAGGGTCAGCAGCACGCCGTAATCCTCCAGGGCATGGTGGGTCGGCCCCATCACGCCGTAGCCATAGCCTCCCCCATTGCCGAGCAGGCGCACCGGCAGCGCTTGCGGGCAGACGTCGTTGCGGATCTGCTCGAAGGCGCGCGCATAGGCGAACGGGGCGATGGTGTAGACCCACACTTCCATCCCCTCATGCGCCAGCGCGGCGGCCACCCCCACCATGTTCTGTTCGGCGACGCCGCAGTTGATGAACCGCTCGCCCAGGCGCTCGCGCAACGGCTCCAGCGCCATGAAGCCGAGATCGCCGGTCAGGCAAACCATGTTGTGCCGGCCGGACCGCGCGAGCAGGGCGGCGCAAAGCTCGGCTCTCATTGCGCTGGCCCGAGCCGGGCCAGCGCGGCCTGGTACTGCGGCTCCGTCAGCGGCAGGTAGTGCGACTCCATGCGTCCCTCCACCCCCGGCACGCCATGCCCCTTGACGGTGTGCATGATGGCCACGACCGGCCGGTTGCCCGGCGGCGCCAGCGCGGCGCGCAACGATGCCAGGTCGTGACCATCGCACGCGCGCACCTCCACCGCGAAGCCCCCCAGCCGCGCGGCCAGCGGCTCCATCGACGCCACCTCC
>CAIMEK010000500.1 GCA_903839965.1 uncultured Acetobacteraceae bacterium
TCAACACCATCAGCCTCGGCAACTACCGCCGGATCTGGCTCGATTCCTTCTATCTCGACATCATCGTCCGCACCTTTCGCATCAGCCTGATCACCACGTTCGCCACGCTTTGCGTCGGCTATCCCGTGGCGCTCTACATGAGCCGGACCACCGAGCGCATCCGCGGCCTGATCACGCTGGCCATCCTCTCGCCGCTGCTCGTCAGCGTCGTCGTGCGCAGCTTCGGCTGGCTGGTCATCCTCGGCCAGAACGGCCTGCTGGATTCGCTGCTCGGTGCATTCGGCATCCACGGCCTCAATCTCATGTACACCGAAACCGCCATGGTCATTGGCCTGGTGAACGTGTTCCTGCCGTATCTCGTGCTCTCCGTGGTCGCCTCGTTGCAGGCCATCGATCCGGCCGTGCTGCTGGCGGCCGCCAGCCTGGGGGCGCCGCGCTGGCGGATTTTCTGGCGAATTCTGCTTCCCCTGAGCCTGCCCGGCATCACGGTGGGGTCGCTGATCGTGTTCTGCCTGGCGTCAAGCGCCTTCGTGACCCCGGCAATGCTGGGCGGAGCGGAATTGAAGGTGATGTCCGTGCTGGCCTACCAGCAGACGATGATCCTGCAGAACTGGCCGCTGGCCGCAGCCATCGCGTTCTCGCTGCTGGTCATCGTGCTCGCCATCATCAGTTTGCAGGTGCATCTGCTTGAGCGCGGCCGCGCCGGAGTGGTCCTGCATTGACCCACCCACGCCTGCCTCGTCCGCTTGCGCTCTACACCTTCCTGGTGTGCTGCTTTTCGCCCGCCGCGATCGTCGTCGTCCTGCTGGAATCGCTGACCGGCGCGGACTTCGTGTCGTTTCCGCCGGTGGGCCTGTCGTTGCGCTGGTATGCCCAGATTCCGCAACGCATGGAGTTCGTGGCATCGCTCACCACCAGCCTCGTGGTCGCGACCGTGGCCGCCATTGCCGCGACCATCCTCGGCACGCTCGCCGCCTTCGCCCTGGTCCGCTATCGCTTTTTCGGCCGTTCGCTGTTGCAGGCCTTGTTCCTGTCGCCGCTCAGCGTGCCCGCGATGGTGCTGGGCCTCGCGCTGTTGCAGTTCTACTCCGCGTTCGGCATTCCCCGCACCCTCGGCACTCTCGCCTTGTCCCATGTGCTCATCACCTCGCCCTACACGATCCGGCTGATTTCCGTGTCGGTGGCGGCGTTCGACAGCAACCTGGAACGGGCCGCGCGCAGCCTCGGCGCCGACCCCTGGACGACATTCCGCCGCATCGCCATGCCGCTCATCCGGCCCGGCATGCTGGCAGGCATGGTCTTCGCCTTCATCGTTTCGTTCGACGATACCTCCATTGCGCTGTTCCTCTCCGGCGCCACGTCGATGACGCTGCCGGTGCGGATTTTCACCTATGTCGAGCAGTCCTATGACCCCTTCGTCACCGCCATCAGCTCGATCCTCATCCTGATCATCTTCGTGCTCGCCCTGGTCATCGAAAAGACGATCGGTATCGGCAAGCTGTTCGGGGTCCGTTGACATCATGGCACGCCTGGAACTGCAAAACCTGGTCAAGCGCTTCGGCCGCATTGCCGCCGTCGATGGCTTGTCGCTGACGGTCGAGCAAGGCGAGGTCGTCGCCCTGCTCGGCCCTTCCGGCTGCGGCAAGACGACCACGTTGCACATGCTGGCCGGTTTCCTGCAGCCGGACGAAGGCTCCATCCTGATCGACGGCGAAATCGTCCATACGCTGCCCCCCGAGCAACGCAACACCGGCATCGTGTTCCAGAACTACGCGCTGTTTCCGCACATGACGGTCGCCGAAAACATTGCGTTCGGCCTGGAAATGCGCAAGCGCCCGCGCGCGGAAATCCAGGCACGCGTCAACAAAGCGCTCGATCTAGCGCGGCTGACAACATTCGGGGACCGCTATCCCCGCCAGTTGTCCGGCGGCCAGCAGCAGCGCGTGGCGTTGGCAAGGGCGCTGGTCATCGAGCCGGCGCTGCTCCTGCTCGACGAGCCGCTTTCCAACCTGGATGCCACCCTCAGGGACGAAATGCGCTTCGAAATCCGCGAAATCCAGCGCCGGGTGGAAATCACGACGGTGTTCGTCACCCACGACCAGACCGAGGCCATGGCGATCGGCGACCGACTCGCAATCATGAACCGCGGTCGGATCGTGCAGGCCGGCAAGCCGGAAGAAATCTATTGCGCGCCGCTCGATGGCTTCGTGGCCTGCTTCATCGGCCAGGCAAACCTGATCCCCGGCACGGTGACCGGAACAGGTGCGAAGGGCATCGAGGTCCGGATGATCGATGGCACGGTGCTGGTGGTCTCCAACGCCGATCAACCTGCCGCCACCGGCAGCGACGTGAAGGTCGTCGTCCGCCCCGAGGATCTGTCCGTCTCCTCCCAGCCCGCGGCCGGGAAGAACTGCGTGCGCGCGACCATCGCCAAGATGATGTATCTCGGCTCGTCCACCCGCCTGATGGCGCAGGCCGGCGACGTTGCCATCGCCGTCTCGACAAATCGTCCACCTGCCGCCGTCGAGCCAGGCGCCGAGGTTTATCTGCAATGGGACTTCGCGCATTGCGCGCTGGTGCCCGCGGATGCTTCCGGCCAGGTGTTGAAATGAGGAAGTCGGCAGTGCCGGGGCCGGATATGGGCAGGCCTGGCTGACTTCCCATGCAGCGGAGAGTTCCCATGACCCATGATGATACCCGGCAGATGGCGAATGCCGTTCGCTTCCTGTCGATGGACGCGATCGAGCGAGCCGGCTACGGGCATGGCGGCACGCCGCTCGGCTGCGCGGAGTTGGCCACCACGCTGTTCACCCGCCAGCTTCGCTTCAACCCCGCCGATCCGCACTGGTTCAACCGCGACCGTTTCGTGCTGTCGAGCGGCCACGGCTCGATGCTGCTGTATTCGCTGCTGCACCTGAGCGGCTATGCGCGCGTCGGCCTCGACGCCATCCGCAACTTCCATTCGTTCGGCTCGATCTGCCACGGACATCCCGAGCGTGCCGTCGATGCCGGCATCGAGGTCACCACCGGCCCGCTCGGCCAGGGCATCGCCAACGCCGCCGGCATGGCGGTGGCGGAGGCGTTCCTGCGCAACTGGCTCGGCGGGGACCTGGTCGATCATCGCACCTACGCCATTGTCGGCGATGGCTGCCTGCAGGAGGGCGTCGGGCAGGAGGTCATCTCGCTGGCCGGGCACCTGCGCCTCGGCCGCCTGACCTTCCTGTGGGACGACAACCGCATGACCGCGGACGGCGGCATCGAAATCGCGCAGGGCGACGATATTGCCGCCCGCTTTCGCCTCAGCGGCTGGCATGTGCAGGAAGTGGACGGGCACGACATGGAGGCGGTGGCGGCCGCGCTGCTGCTGGCCCGTCGCGATCCCCGTCCCTCGATGATCGCCTGCCGCACCACGATCGGCCGCGGGGTCGAGCGTCTGCAAGGCCAGCCAGCGGCGCATAGCGGGCGGATCATGGCCGAGGATTGCGCGGCGGCGCGCGCGACCCTGGGCTGGCCGCATGCGCCTTTCGTTGTCCCGCCCGCTATCCGCGCGGCCTGGCGCGCCACCGGCGAGCGCAGCCAGCCCCACTACGATGCCTGGCAGAGCCGCGTCGCCGCGGCGCCGGCGGAGAAGCGCCATCTGCTTGACCGGCTGCGCGCCGGACGGCTGCCCGAAGGCTGGCAACAGCCGCTGCTGGCCTGGCGGAAGCAAGCCGCGGCGAAGGGATTGACCCAGAACGGCATCAAGAGTTCGGCGGATGTCGTCGAGCTGCTCGCCCGCGCGATTCCCGAATTGATCGTGGCTGCCGCGGACCTCAACGGAACGATCCAGCACAGTCGCCGGTTGTCCGCCTTCACCGCACGCGACCAGGCCGGGCGCTACCTGCCGTGCGGCGTGCGCGAGCACGCCATGGGCGCGATGCTGAACGGCATGGCCGCGCATGGCGGCGTGGTTCCGCTGGGCACGACCTTTCTGGCATTCTCCGACTATCAGCGCCCGGCGATCCGGATGGCGGCGTTGATGGGTCTGCCGGCGCTGTTCGTGCTCACCCACGATTCCATCGCCGTCGGCCGCCTCGGCCCGACGCACCAGCCGGTGGAACACCTGGCCGCACTGCGCGCCGTGCCGAACCTGCTGGTGTTCCGCCCCGGCGACGCTGTCGAGGCCGCGGAATGCTGGGAAGCCGCGATCGCCTGTCGCACCGGCCCCTCCGCGCTGGTGCTCTCCCGTCAATCGCTGCCGCCGCTTTGCACGGACGCGATCGACACGAACCGCTCGGCGCGCGGCGCCTATGTGCTGGCCGAGGCAGAGGGCGGAGCGCGCCGCGCCACCCTGCTCGCCACCGGCGCCGAAGTCGCGATCGCGCTCGACGCCCGCACCGCCCTGCAGGCCGAGGGCGTGCCGACGGCGGTGGTGTCGATGCCGTGCTGGGAGCTGTTCGAACTGCAGGACGAGGCCTACCGCGCCGCCGTCAACCCGCGCGGCCCGGTGCGCGTGGCGGTGGAAGCGGCGGTGCGGCAGGGCTGGGACCGCTGGATCGGCGAGGACGGCGGCTTCGTCGGCATGAGCAGCTTCGGCGCCTCGGGGCCCGAAGCCGAGCTGTTCGCGCATTTCGGCATCACCGCCGAGCGGATCGCGGCCGAAGTGCAGCGGCGGCTGTGACTAATCCGCGGCCAGCAGCTTGCGGGAAATGATGGTGCGCTGGATCTGGTTCGTGCCTTCGTAGATCTGCGTTATCTTGGCATCCCGGAACAGCCGCTCCACCTCGAAGCCACGGATGTAGCCGCTGCCGCCGAACACCTGCACCGCGTTCGCGGTCTGGGCGACAGCGACATCCGAGGCGAAGCACTTCGCCATCGAACAGGCCATCGTGACGGGCTGCCCGGCGTCCATCGTCATCGCCGCATCATGCA
>CAIMEK010000501.1 GCA_903839965.1 uncultured Acetobacteraceae bacterium
CCGGACAGCTTCGGCAGAAAAAAGTTCAGTGTCGCCGCCACCCAGACAATCAGCAGGAACACGCCGAAGCGTTTGACGACATAGAGGGCTTGCATGCCTAACCTCGGCCTTTCTGCGCGCGTCGGCGCGATCCGGCCGGGCGTTGCTACGCCCGGCCGGCACAGGTCACGCGGGCTGCAGGTACCACATCATGATCGAACAGGTCAGGTGCCAGTGCGAGGGATTGATGAAGGCGTTCTCGGCCAGCGGCCAGTTCTTCCAATAGGTGGTGTTCATGCCGATGCGGTGGAAATTCTGCACGAGCTGGATATCCGGCAGCTCAGGCAGCCAGATCGCCATTGCCCGCTTCCATTGTTCGACGAGCTTCGGCACGTCGGTGGGATCGGTCATGAACATCTCGTCGACGATCTTGTCGTACTCGGCGTTTTTCCAGCGCGCAAAATTCGCCTGGTGGCCGCCGGGCACCGCGATGCTTGAGCCCTGGTACAACCGCAATGTCGCGTACGGCTCGTTGATGCTGCCGCCATGGCCGTAGATTGCGCCAGTGAACTTGCCCTGCTGGAAACGATCGTCGAAGTCCGGCGGCAGCGAGAAGGTGGCCTCGATGCCGCGCCGTTTCAGTTGCTCCTGCAGCACCGGCCCCAGGGCAGGACCGCTGGAGCCGAAGCCGATCATGTCGATCTTGATGTGCTCGCCCTTGGCGTCGGCCCAGAGCCCGGCACTGTCCTTCTTGTAGCCCTTGCCGGCGAGCAGGGCGTCGCCTTTCGCCGGGTTCACTTCGTTGGTGTTGTATTTCGCCAGTAGCTCCTTCGCCGCCTCGAAATACGGCAGCAGCGGCTTGTACGCCGGCATCGGCAGGGCGGAAACCTCGCTCGCCCCGGCATAGCCGACATCGATCAACTGCTTGCGGTCGATGTAGTAGCTCAGCGCCCAGCGCACGTCCTTGTCGTCGAACGGCTTCGCTTCGTTGTTCACCCAAAGCGAGACCGGCCACCAGTCCATCGCCCCGAACGGGGCCTTGCGGCCGGGGAAGGTGGTGATCTTCGGGTTCTGCTGGAACAGGGTCGGGAAGGTCGTCGGCTGGATCGAGGGCGTGCTGTCGATGTTGTTGGTGATGATGGCCTGCGCCACCTGCTGCTCCGCAACCGCGGGCAGCCAGATGGTGCGCAGGATCTGCGGCATTGGCGCCAGCCCGGCTTCGGCCGCCCACCAGCTGTCCCGCCGGTCGAACACCTTCTGCTGCAGCGAGGCGGCGGTCACCTTCCACGGGCCTGTGGTCACCGGCCAGCCCTTGGCCAGGTCGAAATGCTTGAAGGTGGTCCAGTCCTGGCCCTCGAAGATGTGCTTCGGCACGATGTAGACGCCGATGTCGTACTTGTAGGCCATGAAGAAGAAGAAGCGCGGCGCCGGGATGGCGAAGTCGATCACCACGGTGTTGGCATCGGTCGCCTTCGCTTTGGCGCCTGCCTGCTGTACGTCGACGCCCCATTTCACCTTCGGGCCGTACTCACGCAAGGTGTTCAGCGTGTAGGCCACATCCTCGGCGCTGAAGGGGACGCCATCGCTCCACTTGATGCCCGACCGGGTCTTGATGGTGAGCTGCTTGAAGTCCGGGGTGAATTTGTAGCTCTCCGCCAGCCACATGTACATCTTGTCGCCGAAGGCGCTGTAGTAGGCCAGCGGCTCGTAGATCAGGTTCGGCCCGTTCTGGTGGTTGGAGCCGATGCTGTAGCAATTCCACAGCTCGAAATCGGGCCAGCGGCCATCGCGGCCGTTCTGCCCGATCAGCGTCATCGTTCTGTTGCGCGGCACCGCGACGGGTTGGGCCGTGGCCGGGCCGGCAGCCCACGGCGCCATTGTCGCCAGCGCACCGGCGGCAAGCCCTGCTTTCATGACGTCACGGCGCACCGGCTGCATGCCGGAAACCTTTTCGGACATGACCATTTCTCTCCTGATTTTCGCGTTCGTCGTCTCGCGATTGGCCTTTTTTTCGGCTCTCGTCGGCAGGTTACTGGAAGCGTTCGGTTTTGCAAAGGATCGTTCGGCCGGCGCCCCTGCCGGCAGCCTAGTCGGCGAAGCGATGCGCCGGCAGCCCCTTTGCCCCGGCATCGAATTGCAGCAGCGTGCCGGCCAGCGGATGCTGCTCGAGCTGTTCTTTCGCAAGCCCCTGGGTCAGGCTGGTCACGTAGAGCGTGGCGTAGTCGGGGCCGCCGAAACAGGGCATGGTCGGGCGGAAATTCGGCATGTCGATCGACGCCAGCAGCTGGCCTTGCGGCGAGAAGCGGTTGAGCCGGCTGGCCGACGGCCCGGCGCTCCAATAGCAATCCTCGCTGTCGCACGTGCCGCCGTCCGGGCGCCCCGTCTCGGCGCTCAGGGTCGCGAAACGGCGGCGACGGGAGGTGCCGCCGGTGGCCGGGTCGAAGTCGAACGCGTCTACCCAGGGCCCGCGGGAATCGGAAAAATACATGGTGGTACCCGCGGCGTCCCACGCCAGGCCGTTGGCGATCTGCAGCCCTTCGACGACGACCTCGGCGCGGCCGGCGGCGTCGATGCGATAGAGGCGCGCGATCGGCTCCTTGGCCGGGCGGTCGTCCATGCTGCCGACCCAGAAGGCGCCGTCGGGCCCGACCTTGCCGTCATTGAAGCGCATCTGGGCAACCGCGTGATTCACCGTGGCCACCGTTTCGCTCCTGCCGGTTTCCGGGTCGAACAGCACGACCTCGTCGCGCAGCGCCACGACGAAGCGGCCGGTGCGGCAAAGGCCGAACGAACCGACCGGGCCGGCGAATTGCCAGTCCCGCTTGCGCCCCGTCGCGGGCGTCAGGGCGTGGATGCGGCCTTCGGTGATGGCGGTCCACAACAGGGTCTGGTGCCGCTCGTCCCAGGTCGGGCACTCGCCGACCTCGTGGCGCAACCCGCTTGTGACGGTGAAGGAAATATCCATGGCGAAGCCCTCCCCTGCCCGAACCGTTGCCGCTGCAATCACAGATTGAAGACGATCAGCCGCTGTTCGGTCATCTCGCGAATGGCGTAGCGTGGGCCCTCGCGGCCGATGCCGCTGTCCTTCACGCCGCCGTAGGCCAGCTGGTCGGTGCGGAACGTCGACGTGCCGTTGATGATGATGCCGCCGACGCGCATGGTGCGCGCCACCTTCAGCGCCAGCTGCAGCGACTTGGTGAAGATGCCGCCCTGCAGGCCAAGCGGCCGCTCGCTGATCTCGGCGATCACCGGGTCGATGTCCGCATACGGGCGAACCGTCATCACCGGACCGAAGATTTCTTCACAGACCACCGGCATGTCGTTGCGCACGCCGGTCAGGACGGTCGGTTCGTAGACCGCGCCGCGCCGGACGCCGCCGGTGACGGCGTGCGCCCCCGCGGCGAGGGCCGACTGCACGGTGCGGTCGATGCGCTCGGCGGCGCCCTGGTCGATCACCGTGCCGATGTCGGTCGCCGGGTCGAGCGGATCGCCGAGTTTCATGGCGCGGACTTCGGATTCCAGCTTGTCCATGAAGCGCGCGAAGACGGCCTCGTGCACATAGACGTTCTGCACCGAGATGCAGCTCTGGCCGGCCAGCCGCATCGCGTTGCGCGCAACCTGCGGCGCCGCCTGCTCGATGTCGGCGTCATCATGCACGATGCTGGGCCCGATGCCGCCGAGTTCCAGCGCGACGCGCCGGAGCCCGGCGGCGGCCCGGATCGCGCGGCCGGCGCGCGTGGAACCGGTGAAGGTGATGAACTCGACCCGCTCGTCGCGCACCAACGC
>CAIMEK010000502.1 GCA_903839965.1 uncultured Acetobacteraceae bacterium
ATCCCGATGTCGCGGCCGCGCAGCTCGCGCATCTTCTCGTCCGGCAACGTCACCAGGTCGCGGCCCTGGAACAGGATGCGTCCACCGACGATGCGGCCGGTTGGCCGCGCCAGCAGGCCCATCACGGCAAGGGCGGAAACCGACTTGCCGCAACCGGACTCGCCGACGATGGCCATGATCTCGCCGGCGGCGACGTTCCAGCTCACGCCGTTGACGGGCTCGATCGTGCCGTCCGGGGTTCGGAACTGCACTCGCAGACCCTCCACCGACAGCAGCGGCTCAGGCGAAGGCTCTACCATCGCCTCAGTACCCCGCGGGCACTATGGCGTTCACATCAATCAGCACCGACGCAATATCCTCCCCATCGCCTGAGCCGTCCGTCAGGTGGCGAAGTCCAATGCTTTCACCACGGCATCCCCCATTTCTGCCGTACCCACGAGGCGTGTCCCGGCCTGATGGATATCCGCGGTACGGTAGCCGTTCGCCAACACCGCGCGCACGGCCCGTTCGATGCGGAGCGCCTCCTCCGGCAGACCCAGCGAATGGCGCAGCATCATGGCCGCGGACAAAACGGATGCCAGTGGATTGGCGATGTCGCGCCCGGCGATGTCGGGAGCCGATCCATGCACGGGTTCGTACAGCCCGGGCACCTTGGCGCCCGCGACGCCGGCCCCGATACCGAGAGAGGCAGAGGGCAGCATGCCGATCGAGCCGGTCAGCATCGCCGCCGCATCCGACAGGATGTCGCCGAAGACATTGCCGGTGACGATAACGTCGAATTGCTTCGGCGCGCGGATGAGCATCATGGAGGCGGCGTCGACATAGAGATGCGTCAGCGCGACGTCGGGGTATTCGCGGCTGACTTCGGTGACCACGTCGCGCCACAACTGCATCGTCTCCAGCACGTTGGCCTTGTCGACCGAGCACAACTTGCCGCGGCGTTGCCGGGCCGCCTGGAATCCGACATGCGCGATGCGTGCCACTTCGTCCTCGGAGTAGCGCATCGTGTTGACGCCCACGCGGCGGCCGTTCTCCAGGTGCACGCCGCGCGGCTCACCGAAATACAGGTCGCCGTTCAGTTCGCGCAGGATCAGCATGTCCACGCCTGCCACCACATCCGGCCGCAGGGTGGAAGCGCCGATCAGTTCCGGAAACAGCACCGCCGGTCGGAAATTCGCAAACAGCGAAAGCGACTTGCGAAGCTTCAACAGGCCGGAACCAGGTCGCTTCGAACGATCCGGCAATTCATCGGTCGGTCCGCCCACGGCGCCGAACAGGATGGCGTCGGCCGCCTGCGCCAGTGCCAGCGTCGCGCCCGGCAGCGGCACGCCGGCCGCGTCGACGCCGGCCTGGCCGATCGGCGCCTCTTCCATTCGCAGGTCGACCCGATTGCCGACGACAGCTCGCAGCACCCTCGCCGACTGGGCTGTGACTTCCGGCCCAATTCCGTCACCGGGGAGGATCGCGATCTTCATGGCATTCCCTTCAGTCCAGGATTTCGCCGCCGGTCGAATGACCCGTCCGGCCGTTCAGGAACGCGATGGCGCGACCGTCCTTTTTCCAACATGGAACGCGGCGATCTCTCGTCGGCCATGTGTTCTCGCCTCCATCCGAGCGCAGGCATCCTGACAGGCTACAGTAATAGCCGTCATGTGGGGGGTTTGCACCATCGCATTCGGGCAAACGGTCATCGCACTTTGCGATTGACCGGACGCGGACGGCGGCCGTGCGGCGGCCCCGGATGCGGAGCCGCTCTCATTGCAAAACCTCCAGGAAAATACGATGCTCGCATCGTTGCCCTTCGCTATACGGGCGAACTCTGTTGACCGAGAGTTTCAGCACATGCGCGACAACCTCGTAATGATCGCCGGCGCCACCGGCGCGGCAGCGTCGCGGCTGACCGAACTGCTGGCGTCGACGCCGGGCTGGCAGGTCGTCGGCCTGTGCCGCCGCGTACCCGAGGTACCGAGCACGCCAACGCTGCGCTACATCGCGACCGATTTTCTCGACCCGGCTTCCTGCCGCGCCGCCGCGGCACAAGCGGGCGCGGTGACGCATCTGGTGTATTCCGCGCGGGCGCCGTTCGGCGAGGGCGGTGTGGAGGATGTGCCGGGCAATGTCGCCATGCTGCGTAACCTGCTCGATGCGATGGAAACGCCGGCGTTGCGCCACGTGCACATGGTGGAAGGCGCCAAGTGGTATGGCGTGCATATCGGTCCGGCGCGCACGCCGGCCCGCGAGGACGATCCCCGCCATATGCCGCCGAACTTCTACTACGATCAGCAGGACATGCTGGTCGAGCGCCGCCGCGGCAAGCCGTGGACCTGGTCGGCCAGCCGCCCGCAATACCTGGTCGACGTCGCGCCGGGCCGCCCACGCAACCTGGTCACGGTGATCGGCGCCTATGCCGCGATCTGCCGCGAGTTCGGCGTGGCCTTCGACTTCCCGGGCAAGCCCGGCGGCTACACCACCCTGGCCGAGAACACCGACTGCACCATCCTGGCGCGCTTCATTCTCTGGGCCATGACCGAACCGAAGGCCGCAGACCAGGCGTTCAACATCAGCAATGGCGACGTCTATCGCTGGTCCAGCCTTTGGCCGCGGCTGGCTGTGTATTTCAACCTTCCGCTGGGCATCCTGCGGCCGATGTCACTGGAACGCTGGATGGCCGACAAGCAGCCGGTCTGGCAACGCATCGCCGAGCGACACGCGCTGCGCTACCCCGCCATGACCGATGTCGCCTTATGGGCCTACGGGGATTATGTCTTCGGCATCGATCGCGACGTGATGCAGTCGATGACCCGCGCCCGTCTCGCCGGCTTCACGCCGCTGGAGGACAGCGAGGACCAGTTCATCCGCCATCTCGACGCCTACCGCGAACTGAAGGTGCTGCCGTAACCGCGTTGGTGCCTTGGCGTCCCCCCGAAACCGTCAGCTCGGCACCGGAAATATAGGAAGCCTCGGCCGACGGCAGGAACAGCACCGCCCAGGCAATCTCCATCGGGATGACCACGTCCCCAATGCCGCGCCTCCTCGTCGCCTTGTCTCAGTCCGCGCGGCGGAACTTCGGAAGCGTCACTTCGTCGGTGACGGCATCGAACACCACCTGCAGGGGAGCGCCGATCTCGGGGGTTTCGCCAACCAGGGTGCTGGCCAGCAGCGGACCCTCGGCCAGCTTCACCAGGCAAACACGGTACGGCAGCAACGCCGCGAAGCCGGGCCAATAGGCGCGATGGAACTCGACCCAGGACTCCAGGCGCCCGCGTCCGCTGACCGGCCGCCATTCCTGGGCATCGCTCAGGCATTTCGGGCACACCGGGCCGGGCGGAAAATGGATGTCGCCGCACTTCGTGCAGACCTGCAGCGCCAGCTGATGCTGCCGCGCGTAGTCCCAGAATCCCTTGTTCAGCGGCGTGATCTTCGGCAGCGGCTTGTCGTAGCCGCCGGCGGGACCGACGCCACCCGTTGCTGGACCGGATGCGGTACCGTAGCTCATGGTGCTCTCCTCAGCCGCGCGAATAGATGATCGAGCGCGTGCAGGGCGTCGCCTGCACGTACTGGACGACGTTGCAGTTCCGCACCTGGCGGGCACCGCATTCGCCGCGGATCTGGCGAACCGCCTCCACATTCAGCGCCCAGCCCTGCATGTAGGAGTTGGAAAGGTGCCCGCCATCCGTGTTGGTCGGAAGCGCGCCATCGAAGCGCAGGCGGCCGCGCTCGACGAAGCGCCCGGCTTCACCGCGCGGGCAGAAACCGAGCCCCTCCAGGCTGAACAGCACCGTCGGGCTGAAATTGTCGTACGCCATCAAGGCATTCACATCGCTGGTGCCGAAGCCGGACATGGCGGTCGCCTCCTCTCCCGCGACCTTCACCGCGTCGTACCACATGTCGTGATCGAAGTTGCTCATGGCGGAGTGGCTAAAACTCTCGCGCCCGCCAAAGCCGCTGATCAGCACCGGTGGCTTGCGGCGGTCGCATGCCCACTCCGCCCTGGTCACGATCATGCAGACCGCGCCGTCGTTGATCAGGCAGTAGTCCAGTAGGCGCAGCGGCAGCACGATCGGCCGCGCGGTCTCGTGGTCCTCGATGGTGATCGGCTTCTTCATGACCGCATCTGGGTTGATGCAGGCGTGGTGGCGGAACGCGACGGAAACCTCCGCCAACTGGCGCGTCGTCGTGCCGAAGCGGGCCATATGGCTGCGGAACATCATGGCGTGGGAGGCGCCGGGGGAGGTGAAGCCCCACGGATCCCAGA
>CAIMEK010000503.1 GCA_903839965.1 uncultured Acetobacteraceae bacterium
CATCGTCAATCACTGCTGCGACGCCTGGAACAAGCTCGAGGCCCAGCCCTGGACCATCATGTCTATCGGCCTGCGCGACTGGGCACACGGGTTCTAATCAGCGAGTCTTGGTATTATGTCGGGTCTAGTGAAGGCGTGTCGAGGTCAAGTCATGAATATAAAATAGTGCAGGCTGGAGAAACGGTAGTGATAACCAGAAGTGCAATTAATCAACAATCGGCCGTGGGTTATAGATGCACGGGGAATGTTTATATAGAACAATGGAAAGAAAACGGGAAAACCATGACAGGATTTTGCGCTGGTGACAAGGCAAAGCCCGTTATTTTTACTTGTCAAGATGCGAAAAAGGTATACAGAAATCAAGGAACGGCTCAAATGTATTGTGAATAATTATGCGCGGCCGAGGCGTTGCGAAATCAGAGCGAAACAGGCAAGGCTTGCCTGTCCGTTCCGGCTCGGCAGCTACCAAGCTCAAGGCATTCCTCCTTAAAGCGGGCTGACGCCTTGTATGAGTGCTGTCTGGCCGCGGAGGCCACTCAGGTCCATCACGAGGATTATCCAGGGCAGTCCAATCTTGCTTTGCCAAGGTGATAATTAAGGTTTTGACCGTAACGGATTCCAAGGGCTATCGGCCCTTGGTGGGTCCCGGGCAAAGCCGTCGCGCGAAGGCGCGCGCCGGGCCGGGTGGGGTGCGGGGCAAAGCCCCGCTCACTTGATGGCGTTTCGCACCATCGCGCGCAAAGCCGGCAGCACGTCGGTTGCGAACCTTGGGGTGTGGCGTTCCCAGGCGGTGGTGCGCCAGGAGGGGTGGGGCAGCGGGAAGTGGCGGGGCAGGAAGTCGCGGAAGCGGAGCACGCGGTCGCCGACGGCGCCGGGGCCGAGCAGGCGGGCCTGGGCGTACGAGCCGACCAGCAGGGTGAGGGCGATGGCCGGCATCAGGGGGAGCAGGACGGGGTGCCAGGTTGCCGCGCAGATGGGGCGCGGAGGGGCGTCGCCGCCGTTGGGCAGGCGGCCGGGGTAGCACAGGCCCATGGGGACGATGGCAATGCGGGCGGTGTCGCAGAAGGTGTCGCGGTCGAGCGCGAGCCAGGTGCGCAGGCGGTCGCCGGAGGGGTCGTTCCAGGGGATGCCGGTGGCGTGCACGCGGGTGCCGGGGGCCTGGCCGATGATGAGCAGGCGGGCGGTGGACGAGACGCGCAGCACGGGGCGGGGGCCCAGCGGCAGGTCGGGGCAGAGCGTGCAGGCGCGGGCCTGCGCGACAGCCCGGTCGAGCGCGCGGGTCATGCGGGGTCAGGCCGCCACGGGGCGGCGGGTTTCCGTGCGGAAGGTTTCCGCGATGTGGTTTTCCAGCACGTCGGTGACGGGCTGGCGGGCCTCGCGGCCCTTGAGCAGCAGGATGGCGGTGTCCGGCAGTTCGGGCAGACGGTCGCCGAAGGGCAGGGCGCGCAGACCCTCGGGGACCCAGTCGGCGGCCGAGATGGTCACCGCCAGGCCGGCGACCACGGGGGCGTGGGTGCCGGCGAGCGTGGCCGAGGTATAGGCGATGCGATAGTTGATGCCGGCGCGTTCCAGCGCCGTTACCGCGGCGTCGCGCCAGGCGCAGCGCACGCCGGCGAGCGCCACCGGGAGCGGGTCGAGCCGGTGCGGCGCATAGCGTTCCGAGGTGATCCAGCGCAGCGGGCCGCGCCAGAGTTCGGTGGAGGGCCAGCCCTTCGGCTCATGGGTCATGGTGAGCAGGGTCAGGTCGAGTTTGCCGGCGCGCAGGTGTTCGGAGAGTTCGTTGGAGGGCGCGCAGAGCACGTCGACTTCGACCGAGGGGTGGGTGTCGGCGAAGCGCTTGAGCACCGGCGGGAGGTAGCGCAGCGCGTAGTCGTCGGGGGTGCCGAGGCGGACCGTGCCCTGCACCTGGGGGGCGCGGAAGGTGGACCAGATCTCGTCGTTGAGGGCGAGCATTTCGCGACCGCGTTCCAGCAGGAAGCGGCCATGCGGCGTGAGCGAGACGGCCCCGCCTTTGCCACGCAGCAGCAGGCGCTGGCCGAGCAGTTCCTCCAGGCGCTGCATCTGCATGGAGACGGCGGATTGGGTGCGCCCGACGCGTTCGGCGGCGCGGGTGAAGCTGCCCTCCTCCGCTATGTAGGCGAAGGCGCGCAGCAGGTCGGGGTCGAGGCCCTGGGGACGTGCCATGGTCATCAACGTAGCTGATGGGTGGGCTGGTTACAATTCATTTCCGTTATCCGGGTAGAGTCGCCATGTTGTTGTCAAGGTTCCCAAGGAACCGCCGGAGGACTTGCCAATGTCTACGACTCTTATGGGATTCGTGCCGGTTGCGCGTCAGCGTACCGCCAGCATCGGGAGTGTGGTTCGCGATCGGCTGGAGCGGGCCTGGCGCAACTTCGTCACGCGGCGCGACCTGGCCGAGATGGACGACCGGATGCTGAAGGACCTGGGCGTTTCGCGCGCGCAGGCGCATTTCGAGGCCAACCGGCCGATCTGGCGGTAGGCCTGCCCGTTCCCGCTGCCGCGGCAGGACCGGGAACGCAGCAACAAAACGTTGCACCTGAACGACTGGCGGCCGTTACGCCAGCAGCTCCGCCACGAAGGCAGGGACCACTTCGGTTGCCGGGCCGTGGCGGGCTTCGTCGAACAGCGGCGTGCCCGCCGAGGGCTCGAGGTTCAGCTCCACCGTGCGCGCCCGGCCGGCGACCTCGGCGATGAAGCCGGCTGCCGGGTAGACCACGCCGGACGTGCCGATGGAGACGAACAGGCCGCAGGCGTCGAGCGCGGCCATGATCGCGGGCATGTGCAGCGGCATCTCGCCGAACCAGACGATGTCGGGCCGCATCCCGCCGACCTTGCCGCAGC
Organism: uncultured Acetobacteraceae bacterium; assembly: GCA_903839965.1. Lineage (GTDB taxonomy): Bacteria > Pseudomonadota > Alphaproteobacteria > Acetobacterales > Acetobacteraceae > Rhodovastum. The sequence continues at coordinate 2,863 of CAIMEK010000503.1, forward strand.
GCGGACAGGCGGTGTCGACGCCGATGTCGCCGGCGACGGGCAGCACCTCGCGGCAGGCTAGGCAGCGGCCGCGCCGCAACGCGCCGTGCATCTGCACCACCCGCTCGTTGCCGGCGCGGGCGTGCAGGTCGTCGATGTTCTGCGTGACCAGCAGAAAGTCGCCGCCGCGCGCCACCCAGGCGCGCTCCAGTTCGGCCAGCGCGCGATGCGCGGCGTTCGGCGCCACCGCGGCGAGCTGGGCGCGGCGGGCGTTGTAGAAGGCGTGCACGCGCGCCGGGTTGCGGCGGAAGGCCGCCGGCGTGGCGACGTTCTCGATGCCCTCGGTGAGCCAGACGCCGCCGGCGTCGCGGAAGGTCGCCAGGCCGGATTCCTGGCTGATGCCGGCGCCGGTGAGCACCACGAGTCCGGGCAAGCTTTCAGGTGAGCGCATACGCCACCTCGGGCGTATAGACCGACGCCTCCTTGCCGAGCAAGGAGCGGAACAGCACGAAATGCTCCACGTGCAGCGGGCCGGCGCGGAACAGGTTGTGGCTCTGCACGAAGCCCGCCAGCTTGCCCTCGGCCACGTCGCGCAGCCGCGCCAGGGTGATGTGCGGGGTGAAACGCCGTCGCTCCGGCGCGCAGCCGGCACGCTGCAAAGCGGTCTCGATCTTGCTCCGCAAGGCCGCCAGCGCGGGGTTCTTCTCCACCCCCACCCAGAGCGATTTCTCCTGCCCGCCCTTGGCGAAGGTGCCTACGCCGGTCAACACCAGCGGAAAGGCGCGCGCTTGCAAGGCCGCCAACGCATGGTCGATCTCCTCGGCCCGGTGCGCCGGCAGCTCACCGATGAAGCGCAGCGTCATGTGGAAGTTGGCCGGGGGCACCCAGCGCGCGCCCTGGATGCCGCCCGCCAGCGAGCCCAGGAGCTGCTTGGTCTCCCACGGGAAGTCCAGACCCACGAACAACCGCATCGCCGCAGTTCCACCGTTGCCCTGCTCAGGACGCGCCGACCCGCGCCAACAGCTCCTCCACCAGCGCAAGCAGCCGCGCCACGATCCGCCGCACCCCCTCGGGATTGGGGTGGATGCCGTCCGGCTGGTTCAACGCCGAGTCGCCCGCCACCCCTTGCAGGAAGAATGGATCATAAATCACCTCGGGCCGCGCCCCCAATCGGTCGAACACCGCGCGGAACGCCTGCGCGTAGTCGGCGCCCAGGTTCGGCGGCGCGAACATGCCGGACAACAGCACCGGGACGCGGCGGGCCGCCAAGGCGTCCAGGATGGCCGCCAGGTTGGCCTCGGTGGCTGCCGGGTCGAGGCCGCGCAGGCCGTCATTGCCGCCCAGCTCCACCAGGGCCGCATCCACGCCGGCGCCCAGCACCCAGTCCAACCGCGCCCGGCCGCCCGCGCTGGTGTCGCCGGAGACCGCCCCGTCCACCATCGCCACTTCGTGGCCGGCCGCCTGCAGCGCCCTGGCCAGCACCGGTTGGAAGGCGTCCGCCTGCGCCAGCCCATAGCCGGCGCCCAACGAATCGCCGAGCACCAGCAAACGTGTGCGCGCCGCCCGGGCCTGCCGCGTGAAAACCAGGCAACCTAACGCCACCAGCGCTTTCAGGAACCGCCGGCGTGGGCCATATCCTGCCGCCATGGACACCGTCACCCCTCCGCGCGCCGCCCGGCTCGCCCAGGCCGCCAACCCGATCGTGCAGGTGCGCGAGCTGCGCCTGACCGTGCCGTCCAGCGCCGGACCGGTCAACATCCTGCAAGGCCTGGACCTGGACATCGAAACCGGCGCGGCGGTGGGCATCGTCGGCCCCTCGGGCTCCGGCAAGACCAGCCTGCTGATGGTGCTCGCTGGCCTGGAGCGCGCCAGCTCGGGCAGCGTGCGGGTGGACGGCAACGAACTCACCGGCATGTCCGAAGACGCCCTGGCCCGGCTGCGCCGCGCCAGCATCGGCATCGTGTTCCAGTCGTTTTACCTCATCCCCACCATGACGGCGCTGGAAAACGTCGCCATTCCGCTGGAACTGGCCGGCGCACCCGACGCCGCCGACCGCGCCGAATCCACCCTGCGCGCCGTCGGGCTCGGCCACCGTCTGACCCACCTGCCCGGGCAACTCTCGGGCGGTGAACAGCAACGCGTCGCCCTGGCCCGCGCCTTCGCGCCAACGCCACGCCTGCTGCTGGCCGACGAACCCACCGGCAACCTCGACCAGGCCACCGGGGAAGCCGTGATGGACCTGCTGTTCGCCATGAAGGAACAGCACAACTCCACCCTCATGCTCATCACCCACGACCCCGATCTCGCCCTCCGCTGCACCCACATCACCCACATCGCCGACGGCAGGGTCGCGCTTTGATGGATGGGGACAGGGAAGCAAGGCCAGGGGCTTCGCCCCATAAGCGCGAATCTACGACTGGCCGATTGGCCAAGCATC
>CAIMEK010000504.1 GCA_903839965.1 uncultured Acetobacteraceae bacterium
CATTTCGCCGCCAGCGTCGGCTCGGCCTGGTAGGCGGGCCCCACGGGCGGAATGGTGGCAAGCGTGGTGCCGTGCAGCCGGGGCAGGCCGGAGAGCGGGCAGAAGCACGTGTAGGGCGGAATGCGGTCCCACTGGGTATGGGTGTCCAGCCCGGGGAACATGCGCTGCAGGGTCGGCTCCATTTCCCGGCTGCAGGCCAGCGAGAGGGTGTCGGCGCGGCTCTTCGCCCAGGGGATGTAGCGGGCGAACATCAGCACGTCGCCGTAGCCCTGGTCGCCGATCAGCAGCAGCCGCTCGCCGCTGAGCGGCCGGCCGTCCCATTGCTTGCGGTCGGTCGGCGGCATCAGCGCCGCCGCGCCGGGAATCTGGTAGCGCCACTCGTAGTGTTCCCAGCCCGGCGCCAGGTCGCCCGTCAGCAGCAGCACCTGCGCCATCTTCATGTGGCCCTGCGGCAGGCTGGGCCGCAGGTCCAGGCAGTGCCGCGCGGCGGCGATGCAGGCCGGCAGCTCCAGCCGGTCGTACAGCACCATCGCCAGGTTGAACGGCCCGAGCGGGTCGGCCGGGTCCAGCGTCACCGCCCGGCGCGCCGACGCCAGCGCATCGTCCAGCCGCCCGACCAGCCGATAGACCTCGGACAGGTTGCGCCAGTGCGACGACCGCGTGGCGCCGGCGGCCAGCCCGCGCTCCATCATCGCCAGCGCGTCGTCCAGCCGGCCGCGGCGATAGGCGATCAGGCCGGCGGCATGCAGCGAATCCCCATGGTTGGGAAACGGCGCCAGGATGTGGCCAAGCATCCGCTCGGCGGCGTCCAGCCGGTTGGCTTCGATGTATTCCTGTGCGATGGCGAATATCTCGCCGACCGGCACCGCAGCCGCGGGCACGCCGGGGCGGGGACGGGCGAGTTCGGAACTGGGAGGGGTGATCGTGGATGCCGACACGTTGGGTCCTGTCCGGTCTGAGCAGCGGGAGCGGCACAGTAGCGGATGACGGCGGCGGATTGAAACCCGGACGACCCGGTGCGGCCCTGCGGTTGCCGCGCCTCGTCCCGCTGCTGCTGCTGGCCGCCTGCAGCGCCGTCGCCGCGCGGCCGGACCCGCCCGCGCTGCCGCGACCTGTCGAGGTCTATGTCATCGCGCGCGACTGGCACACCGAGATCGGGCTGCGCGCCGAGGACCTGGCCGGCCCGCTCGGGGCGTTGCGCGACCGCTTCCCCGGCGTGCGCACGCTGGTGTTCGGTTTCGGCGACCGCCACTACCTCGCCGCCCGCGATCCCGGCTTCGGCGACATGCTGCTCGGGCTGCTGCCAGCCGCCGGCGCGCTGCTGGTCACGGGACTTTCCACCTCCCCCGAAACAGCGTTCGGGGCGCCGAACGTGGTGGACCTGCGGCTGACCGCGGACGGGGCGCGGCGCGCCGAGGCGTATTTGTGGAACAGTTTCACGCGCGATGCGTCCGGCAACGCCGCGCCGCTCGGCCCCGGCCCCTACGAGGGCAGCCTGTTCTATGCGGCGACGGTCACCTACGCGCTGATCCACACCTGCAACACCTGGACCGCCGAGGTGCTGGCCGAGGGCGGCGTCGACATCTCCGCCGACGGGGTGCTGTTCGCCGACCAGGTGATGCGGCGGGTCCGCGCGGCCCAGCCGGCAACACCCTGAAAGTTCAGGCCTGCTACCGCGGCACAACCACCGTGTTCTGCTGCGGCGGATTGGGGTTGCTGCTCGAAAGGCTCACGCAGCCCGCCAGCAGGCTCGCCGCCAACACGGCCCCCAACATCGACAGAATCAGGCGCATCATCGTTTCTCCCTCGGGCGAATGGCCCAAGTGCCGGTATGGGAGAAAAGTTCGTCCGACCGCAGGAACGTTGGCGTGAGCCGATGGACGGTCCGCGGCATCAAGCCCGCTTGACCCATCCATGCCGCCGGAGCAGCCTCGCAGCAAAGCGAGGACGCCCATGCACAGAATCCTGATCGCCGAGTGCACCCAGGAAATCTCGTCGTTCAATCCCTGCCTCTCGGATTACACGTATTTCGCCATCCAGCGCGGCGAGGAACTGCTCCGCCAGCGCGGCCTCAACACCATGATCGGCGGCGCGCTCGAGGTGTTCGACGCCCGCCCGGACATCGCCGTGGTGCCCACCTACAGCGCCCGCTCCCCGAGCGCCGGCCTGCTTTCCGCCAGCGGCTGGCGCCACCTGTCCGGCGAGTTCATCGACGCGGTCGCCGCCCGCATCGACGAGGTGGACGCCATCTACGTCTCGCTGCACGGCTCGATGGGCGCGGAGGGCGAACTCGACCCCGAGGGCGCGCTGCTGGAGCGCATCCGCGCCTTCGCCGGGCCGCGCATGCCGATCGTGATTTCGCTCGACCTGCACGGCGTGCTGACCGACCGCATGCTGCGCCAGATCGACGGGCTGGCGATCTACCACACCTATCCGCATGTCGATTTCGCCGACACCGGCGGCCGGGCCGCCCGTTTCCTGCTCGACATCATCGACCGCGACCTGCACCCCACCATCGTGCGCCTGACCATTCCGGCGCTGGTGCGCGGCGACGAGCTGATCACCCGCACCGGCTGCTACGGCGACCTGATCCGCGAGACCCAGCGCCTGGAGCGCGAGGGCCGGGCGCTGGCCGCCGGCATCATGATCGGCAACCCGTTCACCGACGTGCCCGAGCTGTGCACCCAGGTCATCGTCGCCGCCGAGGGCGACCCCAAGGAGGCCACCGCCGAGGCGGTGCGGCTGGGCCAGGAGTTCTGGGCGCAGCGCCACCGCATGCAGGGCAAGCTGATCGGGCTCGACCGCGCCATCGCCCAGGCCAGCACCATGGCTGGCCCGCTGGTGTTCACCGACGCCGCCGACGCCACCTCCTCCGGCGCCACCGGCGACAGCGCGATCATCATCGAGGCGCTGCGCAAGGCCGGCTATCCGAAGCGGGTGCTGGCGCACATCGTCGACCCCGCGGCGGCGCGGGCGGCGCACCAAGCCGGCGTCGGCGGGACGGTGGAATGCATGCTCGGCGGGCAGTTCGATCCGCGGCGTTTTCCGCCCATGCCGGTGCGCGCCACCGTGGCGCTGCTCTCGGACGGGCGCAGCCAGTCCGAGACCTCGGGCCACCCGATCAATGCCGGCCCATGCGCGGTGCTGCGCTTCGACAATTTCACCGTGCTGGCGATGACCCGCCCGGTCGGGCTGGCCGACCGTGCGCTCTATTGGGCGAACGGGCTGGAACCGCGCAACTTCGACCTCATCGTCGTGAAGTGCCCGCACACCGAGTACCAGATGTACGACGCCTGGGTGGAGAAGAATTTCAACATCGATGTGGCGGGCTCCACCTCGGCGAATCTCAAGAGCCTGGGCCACACGATCTGCGCGCGGCCGATCTATCCACTCGACGAGGGCGTCACCTTCACCCCCGCGCCGGTGCTCTACCGGCGGTAGGCGTACAGGCAAACGCCGCCGCCCGGCGGGGCGGCGGCGTCGCAGGCGAAGGCTACTTCAGGACGATTTCGACGCGCCGGTTCTGCGGCTCGCGCACGCCGGCCGCGGTGGGCACCAGCGGCTTGGTGTCGCCGAAGGCCTGGATGGTGATGACGTTCTTCGGCACGCCGAGGCGCACCAGTTCGGCGGCCACGTTGTCGGCGCGGCGGCGCGACAGCGCCATGTTGTAGGCTTCCGGACCGGTGCGGTCGGCGTGGCCGGCGACCTGGATCTGGGTCACCTGCACGCGCGTGGAGTTCTGCGCCGCCTCGGCGATGATCTGCCGCGCGCGATCGGTCAGGCTGGCCTTGTCCCAGTCGAAGAACACCAGGTAGCTGCGCGCGGGCGCCGGCGCCGGGGCGGCGACCGGGGCGGGGGCCGGCGGCGGGGGTGGCGGCGACACGTTGAAGGCGTAGCGCAGCCCAAGCATCAGCGAGTGGTTGTTGTCGTCGCTGGCCTTGGCCGTCACGCCGGCGGGGGTCGGCAGTGTCCGCTTGCCCGCCACCCCGAGGTAGCGGTACTCGGCGGTGGCCGACAGCCCGACCACCCAGGGGATCGGGAAGGCAACGCCGGCCATCGCCTGGTAGGCGAAGCCGGGGTTGGTGACCGCGCCACCGGTATAGTTCAGGCGCACCCACTGGGCGCCGGCGCCGGCCCCCAGGTAGGGATAGATGTAGGGCGAGCCGATATCCATGTCGAACAGCACGTTCGCCATGGCGCCGTATTTCTGCTCGGCGCCGCTCATCCCGTCGCTGTTGTTCTTGTCGAGAGTGTTGCGCCGGTAGCTGCCCTCGGCCTCGACGCGCACGCCGTTGCCGAAGCCCCAGCCGACGCTGCCCACCGCCGCCCAGCCGGTGTTGAACGAGCCGTGCAGCGTCGGCCCCGGCGACGAGCCGAACGACACCCGAACCCGGGTCTGCTGCTCGAAGTTCGCCCCGCCCCCGGCGCCGACATACAGGCCCTGGATCGGCTGCGCCTGGGCGGCCAGCGGCAGCGCGAGGAGGGTAGCGGCGAGGAGGGCGCGCTTCATGGAAATCGACCTGTTCCGGTTGCCGACGCACATATAACGCCGAAATCTGGGGAACGGCACGCTTGCGCACCAGCCTGCGGTCGCACGAGACCCCACACGGAGGCCGCACTGTGGCCAATCAGCAACAGTCGGCGTGCCCGAAATCAAACGATCGTGCCCTCGAAGGGCGGCAACAGGTCCGGGCTCTCGAATTCCAGCACCCACAGGTCGGAATCGAACTTCACCTGCCGCGCCACATAGGCATCCACCGCCGCCTGGTCCACCGGCGCGCCGCCGGTGCCGCGCATCCAGGCCAACGCCCCCTCGGCGGTGCGGATCTGCGCCAGCACGGACATCCCGCCGGGCCCGCGCAACACCACCAGCACGCCGCCGGCATCCGCATCGCCCTTGCGCAGCACCGCCCCGTAGCGCCCGGACGCATTGCCCCGGCGCAGCGCCATGCTCACCCAGATCCCGGCCTTCAACCGCGCTTCCGCCATCAGGGCACCACCATCCCGCCGCCGTCCACCGGCAGGGCGTGCCCGGTGATGCCCGATCCCGCCGGCCCCGCCAGGAACGCCACCACGTCGGCCACCTCGTCGGCGGTGACCAGCCGGCCGCGCGGCACGCCCGCCGCCACCGTCGCCGCGTCGATGTCCAGTTCCGCCCAGCGTTGCCGCGCCATGTCGGTCGCCACCCAATCCGGGCACACCGCGTTGACGGTGATGCCGCGCGGGGCCAGCGCCAGCGCCAGCGACCGGGTCAGCCCGATCACCCCATGCTTGGCGGCGCAATAGGCGGGCTGGTCGGCCTGCCCGCGCAGCCCCAGGGTGGAGGCGATGTTGACGATCCGCCCCGCCCCTTCCGGCAACAGCCGCAGCGCGGCCTGGCAGCAGGCCCAGGTGCCGGTGAGGTTGGTGGCCAGGATGGCGCCCCACAGCGCGTCGTCCGGTTCCTCCCACGCCATCGCCCCGGCCAGCCCGGCGTTGTTCACCAGCACGTCGAGCCGCGCCAGCCCGCCGAACAGCCGCCGCACGGCGGGCAGGTCGGTCACGTCGAGCGCCACCGACTCGAGTCCTTCCACCGCTGCCGGCCGGCGCGAGGCGGCGATGACGTGCATGCCCTGCGCGGCCAGCCGACGCGATATTGCCAGGCCGATGCCGGTGGTGCCGCCGGTGACCAGGGCCACCCTCATGCCGCCGTCGTCCCGCCATCCACCGGCAGCACCACGCCGGTGACGAAGCTGGCCGCATCCGAGGCGAGGAAGCCGATCGCCGCGGCGATTTCCGCCGGCCGCGCCAGCCGCCCCAGCGGCACCGCCGCCGCGTAGGTCCCCGCCGGCGCGCCGAGTTCGCGCATCACCTGCGCCAGCATGGCGGTATCGGTGCTGCCCGGCGCCACGCAGTTGAAGCGGATGCCGCTCTCCGCCCAGTCCAGCGCCGCGCTGCGGGTAAGCTGGGCGAGCGCCGCCTTGCTCGCCCCATAGGCGGCGGACGCCTTCTTGCCGATCAGCGCCTGGTCGGACGCCACGTTCACCACCGCCCCGCGCCGGCGCCTGATCATGCCCGGCAGCACGGCGCGGATCAGCGCGTACGGGGCGAGAAAATTCACCCGCAGCACGCGCGCGGCCTCGGCGATGTCGGTTTGCAGCAGGCTGCCCAGCGTGGTGGTGCCGGCGCAGTTCACCAGCACGTCCACGCCGGCCTCGCCGATCAGCGCCCGCGCCCGCGCTTCCACGGTGGCGACATCGGACAGGTCGAACTCGGGCAGGTCGAGCCCGATCACCTCGGCCCCCTCGGCGGCGAACAGCGCGGCCACCGCCCCGCCGATGCCGCCGCGGTGCCCGGTGACGAGGGCGCGCCGGCCGGCGAGCCCGAAACGGAAGGAGAAGGTGTCCATGCCGGCCAGTCAGCCCGCGCGGCACGCGGTTGGCAAGTCTTGCGTTGGCGTGGGTGGCCCGCCGCCAGCCGCCCGTCGGCAATGCGCCGCCGCCGGCGCGCGCCGGATCTGGCCTTCGGCGGCGCAATGGCACAACATCGCCGCGCACGGAGGAGGGAACGCGCGATGCGGATGCTGGTGACCACCCTGCTCGCCGCGGTGATGGCCGCCGGCGCGGCGCAGGCGCAGGACAGAATCGCCTTCGGCACCGACTGGCTCGCCGAGGCGGAATACGGCGGCTACTATCAGGCACTGGCTGGTGGCATCTACCGACGCCACGGGCTGGAGGTCACCATCCGCCAGGGCGGTCCCAGCGTGAACCAGACGCAGCTGCTGCTGGCCGGACGGCTCGACGTGAACATCGCCTCGAACAGCTTCATCGCGCTGAACTTCGTCAAGGAGAACATCCCCTTCCGGGTGGTCGCCGCGATGTACCAGAAGGACCCGTCTGTCCTCATCGCCCATCCCGGCCAGGGCAACGACGCTTTGTCGGCGCTGCGCGGCAAGCCGATCATGATCAGTGCGGACACAAGGGCGGGCTGGTGGAACTTCCTGCGCGCCAGGTTCGGCTACTCGGACGCGCAGATCCGGCCGTACAATTTCAACCTGCAGCCTTTCCTCGCCGACAAGAGTGCCATCCAGCAAGGCTTCCTCGGCTCCGAGCCGTTCTCGATCAAACAGGAAGCCGGCTTCGACCCCGTCGTGATGCTGGTCGCCGACGGCGGGTATTCCGGCTACGCCCAGTTGTTCGCCGTCTCCGACAAGATGATCGCCGAACGGGCCGACGTCGTGCAGCGTTTCGTCGATGCCTCCATCGCGGGCTGGGCGGCCTATCTCGACGGCGATCCGGCGCCGGCCAACGCGCTGATCCGCAAAGACAACCCGGAGATGACCGAGGCGCTGCTCGCCTATGGGCGGGAGGCTTTGAAGAAGCACGCCATCCTGACCTCCGGCGACGCCGCGACGGGCGGCATCGGCGCCATGACCGAGGCGCGCTGGGCCGACTTCTTCGCTACCATGTCCGACCAGGGCCTGTATCCGAAGGGGCTCGACATCAGGCGCGCCTATACGCTGCAATTCGTCAACCACAAGGTGGGGCTGAAGCCGTAGCCGCGTGCTGACCCTCGATCATCTCGGCCGCCGCTTTGCCAACGGCACCGAGGCGCTGCGCGACGTTTCGCTGCGCCTGCATGCGGGCGATTTCCTCGCCCTGCTCGGCCCGTCCGGCTGCGGCAAGTCCACCCTGCTGCGGCTGATCGCCGGCCTCGACGCGCCGGATGGCGGCAGCCTGGCCTGGGATGGCGGGGCGGCGCCGGCGCCGGGCGAAATCGGCTTCGTGTTCCAGGACGCCACCCTGCTGCCCTGGGCGGATGCCGCCGAGAACGTGTGGCTGCCGCTGCGCCTGCGCGGGCGCGACCGGCGGGCGGCCGAGGCCGAGGTGCAGGCGGCGCTGGTGCGCGTCGGGCTGGAGCGGTTCGCCGCGGCCCGGCCGCGCGAGCTGTCCGGCGGCATGCGCATGCGCGTCTCGATCGCCCGCGCCCTGGTCACCCGGCCGCGCCTGCTGCTGATGGACGAGCCGTTCGCCGCGCTCGACGAATTCACCCGCCACCGCCTGCAGGAGGACCTGCTGGTGTTGTGGCGGGAATTGCGCTGCACGGTGGTGTTCGTCACCCACTCGATCTACGAGGCCTGCTTCCTCGCCCGCCGGATCGTGCTGATGACCCCCCGCCCCGGCCGCATCGCCACCGAGCTTGCCTCGCGGCTCGAACCCACCCCCGAAACCCGGCTCTCTTCCGGCTACACCGAACTGGTCGCCGAGGTGACGCACGCGATGCAGGATGCGCTCGAAGCATGACCCGCCTCGCCCCCTACCTTTTTGGCGCCCTCTTCCTGCTCCTCTGGGAATCGGCCGTCCGCCTCACCGGCGTTCCCCGGTACCTGGTGCCCGGCCCGGTCGCCATCGTCGGCGCCTTCCTCGCCGATCCGGCGCTGTTCCTGGCCTCGCTCGCCTCCACCCTCGGCGTCACCGCCGCCGCGCTGGTGGTCTCGGCCGGGCTCGGGGTGGCGCTCGCGCTGCTCATGCAAGCCAGCCCGCTCGCCCGCGCCGCCTTCCAGCCCTGGACCGTAGTGCTGCAGGTGACGCCGATCGTCGCCATCGCGCCGCTGGTGGTGGTGTGGGTCGGCAACCCGTTCGCCGCGGTGGTGGTCTGCGCCACCATCATCGCCTTCTTCCCGGTGTTCTCGGCCACCGCCGCGGGGCTGGCCGCCGCGCCCGCCGAGCTGCTCGACCTGTTCCGCCTGAACGGCGCCGGACGATGGGACACGCTGGCGCTGCTGCGCCTGCCCGCCGCGCTGCCGTATTTTCTCGCCGGGCTGCGCATTTCCGGCGGGCTCGCCCTGGTGGGCACGGTCAGCGCCGAGATCGTGGCCGGCTCCGGCGGGGTCGCCTCCGGCCTGGCCTACCGCATCCTGGAAGCCGGCTACCGGCTGCAGGTGCCGCGCATGTTCGCCGCCCTGGTGCTGCTCTCGGCCAGCGGGGTGGCGATCAACGCCGCCCTCGGCGCGTTCGCGCGGGCGCTGCTGCGCCGGCGCGGAGAGGCTTGAAGCCGGGCGCGCCACCTGCGAGAACCCCACCCCTGCAGGAACTCCGGCGCGAAGGCAGTGCCATGACGAAACAGAAGATGACGGAAGGCCAGCGCGCCTACGAGCAGAAGCGGGCCGCCAAGGCGGGCGTCAGCCTGGAGAAGTGGCTGGACATGAAGGAGCGCGAGAAACGCGACGAGGAGCGCGCCCGCGAGCAGGCCGCCAAGGCCGTTGCGCCGCCGAAGAAGCCCGGCCTGCTGACCCGCCTGCTCGACGCCGCCCACAAGCCGCTTTAGAGCAATGCCAGCTTGAGCGGAATCGATCTGCGATCCGCGAGCTGGCGAAATTGCTCGCCAACATAGAGCTGGAGTGCTTCCAGCTTGCCTGGAAGCGCTCTAGCGGCTCACGTCATCCGCCGCAGCAGCCCGTCGCGGCGGATGAAGGTGTGGAAGACCACCCCGCCCAGGTGCGCCGCCACCAGCGCCGCCAATGCCAGCGCCGTCCAGAAATGCACCGCCGACAGCCAGGCCGCCGCCGCCTCGCCCTGGCTGATCGGCGCCGGGATGGTGAGGAAGCCGTACAGCGACCACCCGAAGCCATTGGCGCCGTTATTCAGCCAGCCAATCAGCGGCTGGGCGAGCAGCACCAGGTAGAGCGCCCGGTGGTTCAGCCAGGCCGCCCTCGCCGCCCAACGCGGCGTGCCGGGGGGCAACCGAGGGGCACGGCCGGCCAGCCGCGCCGCCAGCCGCAGCAGCATCAGCACCAGAATGACCGCCCCGGTGCCGTCATGCGCGTTGTAGAGCCGCATCGCGGCCGCCTCGTCGTCCGGCGCGGCGAAGGCGACCCAGATCCCCAGCCCGGCCTGGACCACCACCATCACCGCCACCAGCCAGTGCAGCGCCTTCTGCGACGGCGCATATTCCCCCGCCATCAATTATCCGCCCTCCATCCCCGGGCATGACCGTAGGAACCGCGGCAATATTCGCAAGCGTCAGTCTGGTGGCGCACGCCGATTGGAGCGTCGCGGCGCGCAAGCGCTGGATCGCGGTGGCCCGGCGCACCGGCAACGGGTGGCGGCTGGCCGCGCCGGCGCCGGTGGCCGACCCGGCGACCCTGCTCGCCCGGCTGCACGACCCTGAGGGCGCGGTGCTGTTGGGCATCGACTGCCCGCTCGGCCTGCCCAGGGCCTATGCCGCGGCGCACGGCATCGGTGGCACCTTCCCGGATTTCCTGCGCGGCCTGGCCAAATTCCCCGACTTCTTCCGCGTCTGCGCCACGCTGGAGGAGATCGGCCCCTGGCGGCCGTTCTACCCGGCGCGCGGCATCGCCGGCATGACCCGGGCGGCGCATGCGGCGGCGCTGGGGCTGGCCGATGCCGACGCCCTGCACCGCGCGGTCGATCGGGGCACCGCCGAGCGGCCGGCCGGCGCGCCGCCGTTCTGGACGCTCGGCGCCAACCAGTCCGGCAAGGCGGCGTTGGCGGCCTGGCGCGAGGTGCTGCTGCCCGCCCTGGCGGAAGGCGGCAGGCTGCGGCTTTGGCCGTTCGAGGGCGACCTCGCGGCGTTGTTGTCGCGCGGCAAGATTGTCTTGGCCGAGACCTATCCGGCGGAGGCGCTGCGCCACTTGCACATTCGGCTCGCCGGCAGCAAGCGCCGCCGTAGCGACCGGCTAACGCTTGCCGAGGGGCTGCGCGGCGCCATGGGCCGGCTCGGCGTGGCGCCGGAGCCCGCCATGGCAGCGGCGGTGGCCGAGGGGTTCGGCGCCGACGCCGCCGGCGAGGACCGGCTGGACTGCACGCTCGGCGTGCTCTGCGCGCTCAACGTGGTGGCCGGCCACCGCCCCGCCTTCGTGCCCGCCGACCCCTGGATCCGCCGCTGGGAAGGCTGGGTGCTCGGCCAGACCGCGCTGCCGCAGCTCAGCGGCTGCGCCGCGCTGCCGCGGCTCAGCGGCTGCGCCGCGCTGCCGCTCAGCCGGCCCGCGTAGTCAGGACAACAGCTCGAGCGCGGCGCGGCTGAGCGCCTGCACGCCCAGGCCGATGCACGCCTCGTCCGGCGCGTAGCCCGAGTTGTGCAGCTTGTCCGCCCGCCCCGGCGCGCCGGAGCCGATGCGCAACTGGAAGCCCGGCACCCGCTCGAACAGCAAGGCCAAATCCTCCGCGCCCATCACCGGCCCGGCCTCGTCGATCACCTCGCCCAACTGGCTGCGCACGGCGGCGACGGCGGGCAACAGCACGCGGTCGTCGTTCACCAGCGCCGGCACGCCGCGCGTGTAGTCCACCTCGCAGCGCACCCGGAGCGTGGCGAGCGCGCCCTCGCACAACCGGCGGATGGCCGCCTCGGCGATGTCGCGCGCCGGCGCGTGCAGCGAGCGCACGGTGCCGCGGAAAACCACGGTGTCCGGAATGATGTTGACCGCCTCGCCGCCGTGGATGGCGCCCACCGTCACCACCACCGGATGCATCGGGTTCACCTCGCGGGACACCACGGTCTGCAACTGGGTGATGATGTGCGCCGCGCCGACGATCGGGTCGATCGAGGTGTGCGGATGCGCGGCATGGCCGGAGACGCCGTGCACCACCACTTCGAACTTGTCGGCCGCCGCCAGCACCGGCCCGTGGGTGAAGCCGAAGCGGCCGGCCGGAATGTCGGGGCCGTTGTGGAAACCGAGCGCCAGGTCGACCTTCGGGTTCTCCAGCAGGCCTTCCTCCAGCATGATCCGCATGCCGCCGATGGCTTCCTCGGCGGGCTGGAACACCAGTTTGATCGTTCCGGCCATTTGCGGGGCGAGCTTGTTGAGCACCGCGGCGACGCCGAGCAGCGTGGTGGTGTGCAGGTCGTGGCCGCAGGCGTGCATCAGCCCGTCGATGCGGCTGGCCCAGGGCAGGCCGGTCTGCTCGTGGATGGGCAGCGCGTCCATGTCGGCGCGGATGGCGAGCACCGGGCCGGGCCGGCCGCCCACGATCAGGCCGACCACGCCGGTTTTGGCGATGCCGGTGCGGTGCGGAATGCCCAGCTTCTCCAACTCGCGCGCCACCACGCCGGCGGTGCGCACTTCCTCGAAGGCGAGTTCCGGATGGGCGTGGATGTCGCGCCTGACGGCGATCAGCTCCGCCTCGATGGCGGTGGTGAGGTCGCGGATGGCGGTGGTGGGGTCGTTGGCGAGGGGCATGTCGGGGCGGTCCTTGCGACGCGGGCCGCCATGATGCCGGCCGACCGGCTCCGCCGGCAAGGCCGCCAGGCGCCTAAAAGATCAGCGTCACCTGCGTGCGCAATTGCCAGGTGGCCGCGTATTGCGGCCGCAGCACGTTGTAGTAAGCCCCGAGAAGCAGGTTGACCGGCAGCATGCCGCCCAGCTTGACCACGCGCGCGATGTGGCCGCCGAGCGGCAGCGTCCACTTCTCGCCGCCCGCGAGCCAGTTCGCGGTGATCATCGGCACCGTGCCGACCGACCAGCCCTCGGCGAAGTTGTAGTGCATGAAGGGCTGCAGCAGGAACGTGCTGTAGCGCGTGCCACTCCGGCCCGAAGTGCCGCCGAACGAGAACACGTTGTTGAACAGGCCGCCATAAACCCAGGGGCCCTGCATGCGCACGACGACCGCGCTCGGCCCGGCGCCCCAGACATTCGACCCCAGCGCGGCGTTACTCGCCGCGGGGATCTGCAGTACCGGGCCGACGCGCCAGGTCCAGCCGCCGGCGGGCGTGTTGCGCGGCGACAGGAAGGCCGAGAAGGTGATCGGGCCGGTGCCGAACGGAACCGACCTGGCCGGCCGCGCCGAGGGCTGCCACAGCAGCGGCAGCACCGTGCGGGTGACCACGCTCCAGTCATCGTTGAGCACGAACGGAACGATCGGCTCGAGATTCAGAGAATTCTGCGTGCCCCGGTGCGGCCCGGCGTCGAAATTGGCGTTGTTCTGAACGGGCAACATCACCAGGTCGCCGATCGGGTTCTGTACTTTCCTGGCGAGTTCGCCGACGCTTTGGGCGGCGACCGGAGGCGATGCCTGCTGTGCCTGCGCCGGGGCCGCCGCCAGCAGGGCGGCGATTGCCAGGGCCGCCAGGCCAGGGTTGCGGAAAAGTGGCATTGCGACCCTACCTGAACAGCGCCGACAGCGGCACGCTGACGGTGGCGTAGATGGCGTAGCCCTGGGTGCGGTTGTGCACGTCGAACTCGGTGTAGCCGCGCAGGTTGGCGTAGATCGACACCCCGCGGCCGAGATCAAAATTGTAGCCGATCTGCGGCCCGATGCCGCGGGTACGCGATTCGAAGGAGCCGAGGGAAGCTGGCTGTCCGTTGTCCGCCGTCAACTGCTGGTAATAGAAACCCACCAGCCCAACGAAGAAGCTCTTCGAGAGGGAACGCCATCGAGAAGCTCGGGTGCGCACCGACGATCGTGCCCTCGAAGGTGTAGGTCGGCACGATCAGCATGCCGTCGAACGCACCGTTGAGCCCGGTCGTCAGCAGGTGCCCGCGCGGCAGCGGATGGTCGGACCCGGCGGAGCCGGCGTAGTGGTAGAACACGTTCGGCAACGACCATCCCGGCGCGGGCGCCACCGCGGCGAAGCTGGCGTACTGGCCGGGCAGCCAGAAACCGATGCCGCCCTGGTCGGCCACCGCGGCGGAGGCCGAGGCCAGGACTGCACCGAACGCAAGCGTGGCGATGCGGCGTCGCGGCGCGTTGCCCATGCGCGGATTTCCCGACCGGCGTGGGGCTACGTGCGCCGTGACCGCGGGCGGCCGCGCAGCTTCGCCGCCATGTCCGGGGTGAGCTGCGCGAGCAGCTCGGCGTTGTACGACCCGGTCGGCCGCAGCGGCGGCTGCGACTGGGTCAGCTTGTTGGAGCCGTAGATCTGCGCCGCCGCGACGGCGAACGAACGCGACGCCGCCGCCGGCGAGCCTTCCCGTACCGCCGGATCGACGTTGGCGGCGAAGATCGAAATGGTGTCGTCGCCGTTGCGCACGATGTCGAATTCGCGGAACTGCTGCGGGAAGTCGCGCAGCGACGCGGTTTCGACCTGCCAGAAGCCGCGTTCGGGACGGGCCGCGTCGGGGGAGGGAAACGCCGTTACCGAATTGTAATGCCGATGTCCCGCGATCAGCAGAATGAGGTTCGGGAATTCGTGCAGTTTGGCGAGCAACTGCGGCTCGGAGACATGCGCCGTGGAGTTCCAGCCGACGAAGGAAGTCGGCGGTTCGACGCCGATCGGGATATGCGCCGCGATGATCATGAGCTCGCCGGCGGCCTGCCCGTCCGTCAGTTCCTGCACCAGCCAGTCGTAGCGCCTGGCGTCGAGCGAGCCGTGCCCGTAGCCGGGGGATGTGGTGGCCGACGGCGGCGGATTGGCATCCTCGTCGCGCTGGGTGTCGTCGAGCACGATGACCTTGAGCGGCAGCGTCGATTTCGGACGGAAGCTGTAGCAGGCGAAGTCGTCCGCGACATTGGCGGGGCTGAAGCCGTGGCCGACCGGGGACGACGTGGTGGTGAGGAACTCCTGCATCCATTCGCTGCGGCGCAACGAACGGCGGGCGGGGTCGGCGACGACCTTCGGCGGCGCGGCGAAATTGCCGACCGGTCCGGCGCCGATGACGTCGCCATGGGCGGTCGCGCCGTCGAGCGCCCCCATGTAGAAGTCGCGACGGTTCATGCCGTCGCGTTCAGTGAAGAAATCGCCCAGCTTGAGGATTTCCTCACCGATATAGGCCTGCCTGAGGTAGTCGCTGACGGGGTTCGTGCCCATCCAGAAATGGTCGTGGTTGCCCAGCGTCTGAAACCACTTGATCGAACGGTCGAGGCCGGCCGCCTTGAAGGGCTTCTGCCAGGCGATGCTGTCGGCGCCGCGATGCGAGCCGGAACTCGGGGTGATGGCCTTGCCGTCGAGCACGTCGATGTACCAGCGCAGCTCGTTGTACTGGGTGTCGTTGCAGGCATCGCCCAGCGAAATGCCGAAATCGAACCGCTCGTGGCGGTGGCGGGCGTTGATGGTCTGCACCGCGGCGTCGAGCACCTGGGTCGAGTCCATCATGACCGCCGAGTAGCCCGGCGAAATGCCGTCCTTGAGGCCGAGATAGATCGCCGAGGAGGGCGATTCCTTGTCGCAGATGTGGATGTCGGAAATGCTGAAGAAGCGCAACAGCCGCTCGGCCGGCTTGGCCGGCCTGGCATGGCCGGCGACGATGTCGAGGCGTTTCTCGAATGCCAGCCCCGCGCCGTAGCGCCATTTGCCGTAGCCGTACTTGGCGTAGCTCGCCACCTCGTCGGGACGGATCTTCACCGCCGAGGGCGGTTGCGGAACGACGGTGTGGTGGTGCGTCGTCGTGACGTCCCCGGCGATCGGCCAGGTTGTCGGGCGGTTCTGCCCGATGGCGTGGGCCTTGCCGATGCCGCCGACGGAAACCGCCAGGGCCCCAACGCTCACCGCGAGGCGGCGCCGCGAAATCCGCTTCATGCCGACTACCACCTTTTGTGATGTTGCAAAGGCCGTTCGGCCCCACCTTCGAAGGACGACGGTAAAAGCCGAGGGTTTACGAATTGTTAAACAGGCGCCGATTGTTGGCAAAGTGCGGCCTGGACAGCCGCGCCGCGGCGTTGCCATATCCGCCGCGTCAGCGTGTGAGGTACGATCATGACCCTGCCGACCGCAAGCCCCGCCGCCCCCGTCACCGCCCTCGCCGGCGCGGTGGTGCCGGTGCTGCTGTCCGGCGGGTCCGGCTCGCGGCTGTGGCCGGTCTCGCGCGAAAGCTTCCCCAAGCAGTTCTGGCCGCTGATCTCCGAGCGCTCGATGATCGAGGAAACCGTGCGCCGCGCGCTCGGCGAGGGCTTTGCCGCGCCGATCGTGGTGTGCAACCACGAGCACCGCTTCCTGGTGGCCGAACAGCTTCGCCACGCCGGCGTGGCCTCGGCGCGCATCGTGCTGGAGCCGGTCGGGCGCAACTCCGCGCCGGCGATCGGCGCCGCCGCCCTGCTGGTGGCCGAGCAGGACCCCGACGCGGTGCTGTGGATGATGGCCGCCGACGCCGCCATCCGCGACGAGCCGGCCCTGCACCGCGCCCTCGCCGCGGCGGTGGCGGCGGCGCGGGCCGGGTGGATCGTCACCTTCGGCATGCGCCCGACCGCGGCGGAAACCGGCTACGGTTATGTCGAGGTGGGCGACGAACTGGCCGGGCTGCCCGGGGTGCACGCCGTCGGGCGCTTCATCGAAAAGCCCGACCAGGCCACCGCCGCGGTGCTGGCCGCCTCCGGGCGGCATTTGTGGAACTCGGGCATGTTCGTGTTCACCGCCCGCACGCTGCTGGCCGAGCTTGGCCGCCATGCGCCGGACGTGCTGGCGGCGTTGGAGCCGGCGGTGAGCGCGCGGACGCAGGACGCGGACTTCATCCGCCTGCAGCCGGAGGCGTTCGCCCGGGTGCCGAGCATCAGCCTCGACTATGCCGTCGCCGAGCGCACCGCCTTCGCCGCCGTGGTGCCCGCCGACCTGGGCTGGTCGGACGTGGGCAGCTGGGCCGCGCTGTGGGAGCTGGGCGCCAAGGACGCCGCCGGCAACGCCACAGTGGGCGACGTGCTGCTGGAAGGGGCGGAGAACTGCTACGTGCGCAGCGACGGCATGCTCACCGCCGTGGTGGGGCTGCGCGACGCGGTGGTGGTGGTCACCGGCGACGCCGTGCTGGCGCTGCACCGCGACCGGGCGCAGGACGTCAAGCGGGTGGTGGACCGGCTGCGCGCGGCGGGGCGGAGCGAGGCGGCGAAGCACCCGCCCGCGCGAAACGCGTAGCTCAGCTCGCCGCGCGGCGCTCGTCGTCGGACAGCTCGGCGCTTTCGCCGACCAGCACATAGCCGGCCCCGCGCACGGACTGGATCAGCCGCCGGGCGGGGTCGTCGTCGCCGAGCTTGCGGCGCAGGCCGAAGATGAGCTGGTCGATGCTGCGGTCCTCCGGGCGCCAGGGCCGGCGCAGGGCCGCCGCCGAAAGGCGCTCGCGGCTCACCGGCTCGCCGACCGCCTCCAGCAGGGCCTGCAACGCGGCGAACTCCGCCCCGGTCAACGCCACCGCCCCATCCGCGCCATCCAGCACCGTGCGCCGCTGCAGATCTACCCGCCAGGGCCCGACGATATGGACGGGCTGCGGCGGCCGCGCCGGGCCGCGCCGCTGCGCGCGCCGATGCACCGCGCGGATGCGCGCCAGCATTTCGCGCAGCCGCACCGGCTTGACGATGTAGTCGTCCGCCCCCTGCTCCAGCCCGGCGACCCGCTCGCTCTCCTCGCCGCGGCCGGACAGGGCGATGATGCCGCAATCGCCCGCCCGGGCGAGCCGGCCAATCAGCGCGACGCCGTCGCCGCCGGGCAGGTCGAGGTCGAGCAGCACCACGTCGGGCAGGAAGCTCTTGCACAGGGCCATGCCCAGCGGCACGGTCGGCGCCAGGGCGGTGCGCATGCCGGCGCGCTCGATGAAGTGGCGCATGGTCGGCGTCATCGCGGCATCGTCGGCGATGAGCAGCACGCGCGGCACCGGCGTTGCAGCCGGCGGATCGCAGGTCCTCGGGTCCGACAGAACCAGCATGCTCGTTCCCTGCCGTGCCATTGGGCATCAGGAATGATGCGTTATCGCGTACTTGCGGCCCGAATCGGAGACCCGGTGGTAGCGATCATAACAAAGTGATTGATGAACGCCACCCCCCTCCGGGCGGCGGCGATCCCGCGGCATCGTCGGCCGGCCGCTTCACGCCGGCGGCGCCAGGCATTAAGCACATCGGCAACAACAACAGGGAATGGAGGATATCGGCATGGACTGCTTCGGCGGGCTTGCCGCGAGCGAGGTGAGCGGCGCCGCGACCACCCCCCTGCCCGGCATGGCAATCGGCGCGCCGATGCAGCAGGCGTTGCGCGGCGGGCCGGCGGGGTGACGCCGCGCCCGGTCAGGGCCGTCGTGTTCGATATGGACGGCACGCTGATCGACAGCGAGGCCGTCTACCGGGGCGCGTTGCTGCATGCGCTTCAGGCGCTCGGGCTGGCGGCGAGCGAGGCGTTCCTGCACGGGCTGGGCGGGTTGGCCGGGTCAGCCGTGCAGGCGCATATCCGGGCGCATTTCGGCGAGGATTTCCCCTTCGAGGCATTCCGCAGCCATTACGTCGTGCGGCGCGACGCGCTGGCGGCGGCGGGCATTCCGCTCAAGCCGGGGGCGGCGGAGGCGCTGCGCTTCGTCGCCGGGCTGCACCTTCCGCTGGCGCTGGCCACGTCCTCGCAGCGCGAGTCGGCGCTGGCGCATCTGGGCCGGCTGGAAGTACTGGCGCATTTCGCGGCCCTGGTGACGCGCGAGGACGTGGAATATCTGAAGCCGTTTCCCGACCTGTTCCTCGTCGCGGCCGCGCGGCTGGGCGTGCCGGCGGCGGACTGCCTGGCGGTGGAGGACAGCCGCACCGGGGTTGCGGCGGCGCTGGCGGCGGGGATGATGACGGTGATGGTGCCCGACCTGGCGCCGCCCACCGACGACATGCGGGCGCGTTGCGTGGCGGTGCACGCCAGTCTGTTTGAGCTGCCCACGCTGTTCGCCGGGTGTGGTAAGGAGCGCACCGGAGCTTGCCCGACAGGAGTCGTTCGGTGATCGAAACCTGGTTGAGCCTGCCGGTCTGGGCATTGTTGTCCTCCCTCGCGCTGTTCCTCATGGGAACCGCCGGCGTGCTCTACTGGTGCTCGTTCCACGGTCCGTCGCGCACCTGGGTCGCCGGTTTCCGCGACGTCGAGGGGCCGGTGTTCGGCGCAGCGGCGCTGCTGTTCGCCATGCTCACCGGCTTCGTCGCCAGCGACGTGTGGCAACGCAACGCCTCCGCCGCGCGGCTGGTGGCGGGCGAGAGCGAGTCGCTCACCGCCCTGGTGGACATCGCGCGCGCGGGGGGCCTGGACAACGCCGCGCTGCACGCCCGCATTCGCGACTACGCCCGCGTGGTGGTGGACGAGGAATGGCCGAGCATGGGCGCCGGCCACGCGGCGCCGCAGGCCGACGAGGCCTTGCAGGCGCTGCTGCACGAAGTGCTCGATCCGCGCTACGCCGCCGGTGGGGGGCTGGTGCAGCGCCTCGCCATCGACCAGGTGCTGAAGGTGCGCGAAGTGCGGTCGCGGCGGCTGGTGCTCAGCGGCGAGCGTACCAACGAGCTCAAGTGGGGCGCGGTGATTGCGCTGTCGGTGCTGACGCAGTTGGCGATCGCGCTGATGCACCTGGACAAGCCGCGGCCGCAGGCCGCGGCGCTCGCGGTATTCTCGATCGCAGCCTTCCTCGGGCTGGGCATGGTCGCCCTGCAGGAGA
>CAIMEK010000505.1 GCA_903839965.1 uncultured Acetobacteraceae bacterium
GGTTCACCCTGGGTGGCCATCTCAAAGGCCCGGCTGATCTGCAGCAGGCGCCCTTCGCTGAAATCCGCCCCCAGGAACTGGATGCCAATGGGCAGCCCGTCCGGGGCGATGCCGCCCGGCAGCGAAATGCCCGGCACGCCGGCATGGTTGGCCGGCACGGTCAGTTGGTCGGCGTACTGCATCAGCACCGAATCGCCGTACACGGCCGCCATGGGAAAAGCGGGGGTGGGCGTGGTGGGGGTAAGCAGGGCATCCAGGCGGTATTTTCCCTGCGGGTCGAAGGCCTGCTTGAAGTCCTGGCGGATGAGGCTGCGCACGCGCAGGGCGCGCTGGTAATACTGCGCCGAATACTGGGCGGCGCTGACATACATGCCCATCAAAATGCGCAGCTTGGGCTGCAAACCGAAGCCCTCGCTGCGGCTTTTGCGATAAAGATCCTTTAATTCGCGCACGGGTTGGGCCGTGCGGTAGCCGTATTTGACCCCGTCGTAGCGGTGCAGGTTGGAGGCGGCCTCGACCCGGCTGATCACGAAATAGACCGGGATGCCGTAGCGCGTGTTGGGCATGGGTACGTCCTCGACGATCTCCGCCCCCAGGCCGGCCAGCACTTCGGCGGCGTGGCGCACGGATTGCGCCATTTCGGGCGGCACCGGCTGCTGCTGATACGCTGCGCGGCCAGATTTCGCATCCGGGAAGGTGATCTGGAAATATTCCGGCGATAAACCTATGCGCAGCCCCTTGACCCCCGCTTCGAGCCTGGCCAGATAATCCGGTACGGGCGTAGCCGCGGCGGTGCTGTCGTGCGGGTCGGGCCCGGCGATCACCTGCAGCATGAGAGCCGTGTCGGTGACCGTGCGCCCCACCGGACCGGGGCAGTCCAGCGACGAGCCGAAGGCGATCAACCCATAGCGGGAGACGCGCCCGTAAGTCGGCTTCATGCCCACCACGCCGCAGAAAGCGGCCGGCTGGCGCACCGAACCGGCCGTATCCGTGCCCAGTGACAGGGCCGCTTCGCCGGCCGCCACCGAGGCGGCGCTGCCGCCGGATGACCCGCCCGGTACGCGCCCCGTATCCCACGGATTGCGCGTGGAAGGCTGGAAAGCGGAGGATTCGGTCGACGACCCGTAGGTATATTCGTCGAGGTTGACTTTGCCGAGCATCACGGCTCCGGCGGATTCCATGCGCGCCACAGGCGTGGCCGTGTAGGGGGCGATGAAATTGGCCAGCATGCGCGAGGCCGCCGTGGATGGGGTATCCTTGACGCAGAAGATATCCTTGGCGGTAAAGGGCACGCCCGCCAACTGGCCGGGGTCCTCGCCGGCGGCCAGCTTGCGATCCACTTCGACAGCCTGGGCGCGCGCCCGCTCGGGGGTGAGGGTGATGAAGGCGTGCACGCGGCGTTGATCTTCATCTGTCAGCGCCCCAGAATCGAGGGCGCCTGGCCGGCCGTCCACCGCGGCGATGCGCCCGAGGCAAGAATCGAGCACTTCAACCGCCGAGGCACGCCGTTGGTGGACGATCTGGGCCAGTTCGAGAGCAGAAAGGTCGCACAGTTGCATGGTTTATTCCAGTGTGGTGTGGGGAATGTCGGGGAC
>CAIMEK010000506.1 GCA_903839965.1 uncultured Acetobacteraceae bacterium
CTCCTCGGGGTTCCCGAAAAACCCACCTGACGCCGGCGCGCGCCTTCGCGCGACGCCCGGAGCGGCTGATGGCGGCCAAAATGTTTCGTATTCGTATCTATATGCCGGTCCGGGCGGAATGCCTTTGCATTTCGCCTCAGGGCCGCAACCGCTCGATCAGCCCCTCGCCCACCTTCGCCTCGCCGCGCTCTACCGAAGCAATCAGGGCGATCAGCCGCTCGGTGAGCGGCATCGCCAGCCCGTGCCGCTTGCCGGCCGCCACCACGGGCGTCAGTTGCGCCCCGGCATCGCTCGGCCGCTTGCGCACCGCGAGGTCGCGCCAGATGCCGCTGCGCAATTTTCCACTATGGCGGTTGAACGCCGCCATGGCGGCAATCGAGGCGTCGATGGCGGCATCGTCGCCGGCGAGAAAGGCGGCGGGGTCAAAGCCGTTGAAGCCGAGCGGCGTCACGCCCTCGGCCCGCGCCACCGCCAGCACCTCGCGCACCAGCGCCACGATGAGCGCCCGATTCTCCGGGGCGGCGAAAAAGTCGGCCATGGTGTCGTTGGTCAGCGCGCTCGCCTTCAGCACCGCGCCGTAGCCTTCCTTGCCGAACAGGTAGCCCCAGATGTTGTCGGTAATGACGGCAGCGGGCTCGAATTCGCTGAGCAGCCGGTGGATGCGGCCGATCCGCGGCGTGCGCGCGCCGTCCAGTTCGCCGACCACGACCGCGCCGCGGTTGCCGAACATGATCTCGCCCGGCGCCTGCCAGTCGGCGCCGAAATTGACGAAGGCGCCGACCGTGCGGTCCCGCCCGACGATCTCGGCGATCACCAGTTCGTTCATGCCGTTCTGGCACGACACCACGGCGCCGTCCGCGGCCAAATGCGGTGCCAGCATGCGCGTCGCGCTTTCGGTGTGGTGCGCCTTCACCGCCAGGAGGATCAGGTCCCAGGTGCCGTGCAGCGCATCCGGGGTGAAGGCCGGGCCGCCCGTGGTGAAGGCCAGCACCGGCCCGGTAATGGACAAGCGCCCCGCGGCGACCGCCGCCACGTGCTCCGGCACGATATCCACGAAGGTGACGTCATGTCCTGCACGTGCCAGCACGGCGCCGATGGTCCCCCCGATCGCGCCCGCGCCCGTGATCAAAACCCGCTCGCTCATGCCCGCGTCCCTGTGTCACTTGCAGGCTAACCCCGGACCGCCGTGGCGCAAAGCCGCTGCTGGTGTGGCTGGCCCGGCGGCGCATGCTGTCCGGTGCGCTGGTCGGCGCAATGAAGGGCTGACGAATGGCGCGCAGCGGCACCGTCCGGCCTGGACCGGTCCCGCCCGCCGCGCCATAAAGCGCTGCCACACAGGATGGTCATCATGCACAGTGCGATGCGCTTCGCCCTCGCTGGTCTTGCGCTGCTCGCCACCGGGCCGGCCTGGGGCCAACAGCTTTGCCACGGCAGCTATTCGGCGACGCTGCTGCGTCCGTTGCCCGCGCCGCTGGTGGTCGGCCTGGACATCCGCGACGACAGCCCGGGCAACCTCGACCTCGCCGCCCGCTTCAAGTCCGGGCTGCAGAAGGCGGGCGTAGCCACCACCGGAACGCCGACGGCGCAGCTGAACCTTGCGGTGACGCTGACCGGCGGGCCGCAGCGGCGCGAACCCTTCGACGCCCCGGCGAATTCGTTCGGTTGGATGGGCGGGGGGATCAACATGCAGGAACCCAACGCGGGGCGGTTCGGCCGCCCGGCCGCCCCGCCGCCGATGCTGCTGCAGATCCGCGCGACGTTGAGCGCGGCGGCGAGCGGCCCGGTGCAATGGGTCGCCGTTTTGCAATGCTCGATGCGCGGCGCCGACGACCGCGCGCTCGCCTTCCAGATCGGCAGCCTGATTGGCCAGGCCATCGGCAAGCGGGTGGAGAACAAGCCGTTCTGATCCCGGCTCCGCTGCTGGTGCCCGCCGGGAGACTCGAACTCCCACGCCCACAGGGCTGCGGATTTTAAGTCCGCTGCGTCTACCATTCCGCCAGGCGGGCTCAACCCGCATTGCTTACACCGTCGTGCCGTCGAGCGCGATGCGCCATGCTCGCCTGGCCGGCGTCACACCGCCATCGTCGCGCCCGGAACGGGATCGTTCATCGTGCGGTCGTTCGCCCACAGGCCGGGCGTGGCGACCTCCAGGGAATGCCCGTCGGGGTCGCGGAAATACAGGCTGATCGACCCTTGCGGCCAGTCCAGCCGGCTCTCCACCGCAATCTCCAGCGCCGCCAGATGCGCCTCCCAGGCGGCGAGGCTGTCGGCGGGAATGGCGAAGGCCAGGTGCAGCCTGCCGGCGCCGTCATGCCCCGGGATGGTGCCGAACGGCAGGGCGCCAGGCTCGCCGGAGGCGCCCCGGCGGAACAGCAGCAGCACCCCGCGCCCTGGTACCGACATCGCCCGCAGCCGCTCGTCGCGCGACATCGCGGCGAAGCCGAACACGCGCGCGTAGAAGGCCTCGGCACGGTCGAGATCGGCGACATAGAGCGAGGTCTCTAGAATGCGGCTGAGCGCGGGCGGTGATGGGTTCATGGGTCGGACCTTCCTGGCTATCATGCGCGTGCCAGATCCGCGCAGGAGCCGCAACCTTCCCATGTCCCGCATCCTCACCATCGGCGTCGCCCAGCTTGGTCCCATCACGCGCCGCGAGAGCCGCCAGGAGGTCGTGGCCCGGCTGCTGGCGATGATGGAGGCCGCCGCGCGCATGGGCAGCGACCTGATCGTCTATCCCGAGGCGGCGCTCACCGCGTTCTTCCCGCACTGGGTAGTGGCCGACGAGGCCGAACTGGACAGCTATTTCGAGCGCGAGATGCCCGCGCCGGCGGTGGCGCCGCTGTTCGAGGCAGGCCGGCGGCTCGGCATCGCCTTCCATCTCGGCTATGCGGAACTGGCGGTCGCCGACGGCCGCAAGCGCCGTTTCAACACGTCTGTCCTCGTCGGCAAGGACGGCGCCATCATCGGCAAGTACCGCAAGATCCACCTGCCCGGCTACGCCGAACCGCGCCCGGACGCGCCGTTCCAGAACCTCGAGAAACGCTATTTCGAAGTCGGCGACCTGGGCTGGCCGGTCTGGCAGGCGTTTGGCGGCCGCGTCGGCATGATGATCTGCAACGACCGCCGCTGGCCGGAAGCCTGGCGGGTGATGGGCTTGCAGGGCGTCGAAGTCGTGGTGCTCGGCTACAACACGCCGGTGCACAACCCGGCCATGCCACAGACCGACGACCTGGGCAATTTCCACAACCACCTGGTCATGCAGGCCGGCGCTTACCAGAACGGCACCTGGGTGGTGGCCGCGGCGAAGGCCGGGGTGGAGGAGGGGGTCGACCAGATCGGCCAGTCCTGCATCATCGCCCCGTCCGGCGAGATCGTCGCGCAGTGCACCACGCTGGGCGACGAGCTGCAGGTGGCGCGCTGCGATCTTGCGCTGTGCGCCAGCTACAAGGAGAGCATCTTCAATTTCGCCCGCCACCGCCGCCCCGAGCATTACGGCCTCATCGTCGAGCGCACCGGCGTCGGCCCGGTGCTCGGCTCGGAACTACAGCAGCATTAGCGGCCGGCGCAGGACGGGGCGCAGCCCCGCCCTACCCCGCGTAGCGTGGCTCGGGCAGGCCGCGCACGCCGGATTCGTAGGCCAGTACCGCGCCCGCCAGCGGTTGCCTCGCCAGCACGTCCTCGGACAGCCCGACACGCGCGCAGGTCACGAACAGCGTCGTCAGATCGGCGCCGCCGAAGGCGCAGCAGGTCGGCTGGCTCACCGGCACCACGAGCCGGCGGTCCACCCGGCCGTCCGGCGCATAGCGGGTGATCCGCCCGTTGCCGAACTCGGCCGACCACAGGTAGCCCTCGGCGTCGGTGATCGCGCCGTCGGGTATGCCGGGCTCGTCGATGGTGGCGAACACACGCCGCTCGCCCGGCATGCCGGTGGTCGGATCGTAGGCAAACGCCAGGATCGTGCGGGTCGGGCTGTCGGTGAAATACATCGTCCGGCCGTCCGGCGACCAGCAGAGCCCGTTGGGGATGGCGATGCCCTCCAGCACGGCCCGCACGTCGCCCGACGGGTCGAGCCGGTAGAGGCGGCCACGGAACGAGCAATCCACATCATCCATCGTGCCGGCCCAGAACCGGCCCTGGCGGTCGCACCGGCCGTCGTTGAAGCGCATCATCGCCTCCTCGCCGTGCGGCGGGGCGGCGGGGGTGACGCTGCCGGTGTCGGGGTCGAGGAAGCAGAAGCCGCTCTTCAGCGCCACCAGCACGCCGCCCCCCACCCGCAAGGCCAACGAGCCGGCGTCCTCGGGCATGGTCCAACTGCGCACCGCATCGGTCGCGCTGTCCCAGCGCCGCACCGCGGGCGCCTTGATGTCCACCCACCACAATGCCTGCGTTTGTGGGCACCAGACCGGGCCTTCGCCCAGGATGTCAATGGCATCGCCGATACGGCGGGGTGTGTCCATGCGCGCGTCTCCTTCCCGTCTGTCCCCCGCTATACGCTTGTCGAACCGGCTTGTCCCGCCGCCGCCCCGCGAGCAGGATCGTTCGCCCGAGGAAAAGGATCCGCCGTAACCATGAGCAACGAACCACCGCTGGATTTCCAGGTGCTGCATGAATTCATCAAGAAGGCCCACATCAATCTCAACCGCAACATCTGGGACTATCTGATCGGCGGCACCGAGACCGAGACCGGCGTGAAGCGCAACCGGCTCGCCCTCGACACCGTCGCGCTGCGCCCGCGCGTGCTGGTGGATGTGTCGGAGATCGATTGCAGCTGGGACTTCTTCGGCAAGCGCATCCGCCTGCCGGTGGCGCTGGCGCCGGTGGGTTCGCTGGAGAGCTTCGACGTGGGCGGCGGCGCCAGCACGGCGAAGGGCGCCGGGGCGTTCGGCGTGCCGCTGTTCGCCAGTTCGGTCACCCAGCCCGGGCTGGAAGAGATCGGGCGTGCCGGCGAGGGGCCGAAAGTGTTCCAGCTCTACGTCCGTGGCGGCGACGACTTCATCGACGACTACGTTC
>CAIMEK010000507.1 GCA_903839965.1 uncultured Acetobacteraceae bacterium
CGCCAACGCGGCGGCGGCACGGTCGTCCCAGGCAACCGGAAGCGTCACCCGCCGAGCTGGCGCGTCGGGGTCGGGCGCGGCAGCGACGGTGCGCATCCGCACGCCCTGCCAGTGCTTTCTGGTGTTCATGGGCATGATGGTAGGGCGAGGTGGGGGACGGCGTGAAGCCACATTTTGGGGCTGGGTGGGGTGATGGCCACAAAATGCTGTGGATATCCCCCTCTCGTTGCGCATGGCATGGACCGGGCGCGGCGTTGGCCCTATATCCCGCTCATGGACATCGGCACCCTGCTGCATACGTGGTTGCACGGCAAGCGCGTCGGCACCGACTCTGCTGGCAACGTCTATTACCAGGAGCGGCGGGAGCGGGCCGGGGTTCGCCGCCGTCGCTGGGTGCTGTACCGGCGCGGCCCGGTCGAAGCCTCGCGCGTGCCGCCGGAATGGCACCCGTGGCTGCACTACACCACCGACGCGCCGTTGCCGGTGGGGAATCGGCCGGCCTGGGAAAAGCCGCACCAGGCCAACCTGACCGGCACGCCGCAGGGCTACCGTCCGGCCGGGCACGAGTACGCCGGCGGCCGGCGGGCGGCGACGACCGACGACTATGAAGCGTGGACCCCTGGCAGCTGAAGGCAGGCCTGACTCCCGTGGCGCAACGAAATCTGGTTGAAACCGTCGCCGGCGCCATCGTGCTGGTGGTGGCCATAGGCTTCCTCGGCTATGCGGTGGCCAATACCGGCCGAACGCCGGTGAGCGGCTATTCGCTGCACGCCCGGTTCGATCACATCGACGGCCTGGCGATCGGCGCGGATGTGCGCGTCGCCGGGGTGAAGGTGGGCAGCGTGATGACCGCGCGCGTCGATCCGCAGAGCTACCAGGCCGATGTCGCCTTCACCGTGCAGAACGCGGTGAAGCTGCCGCGCGACTCCAGCGCCGAGATCACCAGCGATGGGCTGCTGGGCGGCAAATACATCTCCCTGGTGCCGGGCGGCGACGAGCAGACGCTGCCGGCCGGCGGCATGGTGACCATTACCCAGGGCTCGATCAGCCTGGAGCAGTTGCTGGGCAAGTTCATCTTCAGCGTGACCAACCTGTCCGGCCAGAAGCCGGCGGCACAGGCTCAGGGGCCGGGACAGGAGCCGGGAGCGGCGCCCAAGTGAGCGCGCTGCCCGAGCGTTGGCCGCAGGCGGACGGCTCGCCGGTGGCGTGCCGCGAGAAACTGAAGACGCTGGCCGACAACCATGCCGAACTGGCGCAGGTCATGCAGGACGCGTTCGAGGATGCGGTGCTGATGGGCGTTAACGAGCAGGCCATGCGCGACATCCTGGTGGGCATGGTGCAGGGGCTGGTCAGCCCGAAGCGGTCGGCCGGCACATGATAACGATGAGCCACTTCGCTCATCGGTATCCGCGCGCGGGGCGACGCGGAAGCCCGCGCGCCGGGCTGGTGGGGCGGCCGCGCGCAAAACAACGACTCATACCGGCGCGCCTGGCGTCGCCAACGAATCAAGTTGCAGGCGCGCCGGTATGAATCCGGCTGCTGCGTTGCTGTTGGTGGCGCTCGCACCGGCCGCGGCCCGACCGTGGACGAAGCCGCGCTGATCCGCGCCCTGCAGGAAGGCTGGATCGCCGGCGCCTCGCTC
>CAIMEK010000508.1 GCA_903839965.1 uncultured Acetobacteraceae bacterium
GGGCTTTGTGCTGGAAAACGGCCTCGACTTTGTCGAGAGCGATCCCCATCCCTGGCAACGCACCGACACGCGGCTGGTGCACGATCTGCCGGACGACATGATCCGCACCGCGTTGGGCGATCTGTCCTATCCGGTCCAGGGCTTCCAGAGCTTCCAGCCCATGCTCGGCCTGACGGCGGCGCGCAATTTCGACCTGCAGCCCTATCGCGTTTCGGAGCCGACCGGCCAGACTTCCTTCTTCCTCAATTCGCCCTCGCGCGTCGATATCTACGTCAACGACCGCAAGGTGCAGACCCTGCAGCTCAACTCGGGCCCCTACAACATCTCCGATTTTCCGACCGTCAACGGCAGCAACAACGTCAGGCTGGTCATCACCGACGCCTCCGGGCGCACGGAGGTGAGGAACTTCGACATCGTCAGCGACACCAACCTGCTCGCCGCCGGATTGCATCAGTTCGCCTACAATGTCGGCTTCGTTTCCAGCACCGTGAACAGCGAGCTGCAATACGATCTGGGCCAGCCGGTCCTCTCGGCGTTTCACCGCTATGGCCTCGACGACAACCTGACCCTGGGCGCCAACCTGCAAGCCGATCAGGCGCAGCAGATGAGCGGTTTAGACGCCACCGTCGGCACCGATTGGGGCGTGCTGCGCGCCGATCTCGCCGGCAGCCGTCTCCAAAGCGGCACCCAGGGCGTCGCCTGGCAAACCCAGTACCAGATCGTCGATCACGGCAAGACCGAGGCGAACGGCGCTTTCGAGGGCACCAAGAGCTTCACGCTGCTGGCCGATTATCGCAGCACCGATTTCGTGCCGCTCGGCCTGTTGCTGCCGGACAACGTCTCGTCCTACCAGGTGACCGCGCGCTACAGCGAGCAATGGACGCCGACGGTCAATCTCGGCGTCGGCGCGAGCTACGATATCGGCCGCGCGGGCCAGCCCAACGACTATGATTATTCCCTGTCGCTCGACAAGCAGCTTCCCGCCGGCGTCCATCTCAGCGTCAATCTCGAGCGGCGCGCCGTCGGCGGCTACGGCATATTCACGATCATCAGTTGGACACCGCAGGATTCGCGCCACTCGGTCACCGGCAGCTACGACAGCTTCAGCAATACGACGCGCGCCGACTGGAACTATTCCCAGCAGAACCAGTCGGAAAGCATGAGCGCCTCGGCCGGATTCGTGCGCACCCAAGACCGTTATGACGGCACCGGCGACATGACCTACTACGGCGAGCGCGGCCAGGTGACGGCGAGCCACGATGTCGTGACACCGTTCGGCAACAACAGCGGCTCGCTGAACGCGACCGAATCCCGCAGCGAGCTGCGCTTCGCCTCGGCGCTGGTGTACGGCGACGGGCATGTGGCGTTGTCGCGCCCGATCAGCGACAGTTTCGCGCTCTTCGCGCCCGATCCGTCGATCGCGGATCATCCCATCGGCATCAACCCGCAAGCCCACCCGGGTGCTGCGCGCACCTACGAGGCCTCGACCGACAGCTGGGGCCCGGCCGTGCTGCCCGATTTGACGTCTTATCTCTATCGCACGGTACGGGTCGACACGAGCAAGCTGCCGCCCGGGTTCGATGCCGGGGACAGCAGCTATACGTTCTTCCCCACTTATCGCAGCGGCACCTTCGTGCGCCTCGGCAGCGACGCCAACGTGTTGCTCGACGGCACGCTGCAATACCGGGACAAGAGTCCGGTGGCGTTGCAGGCCGGCAGCATCAGCCTCGCCGGGCAGCCCGATGCCGTGCCCGAGACGTTCTTCACCAACCGCAGCGGCCGTTTCCGCATCGAGAAGATGAAGCCGGGTCAATATGTGATGCGGCTGTACAGTCTGCCCGAGATCGCTTTGCCGATCA
>CAIMEK010000509.1 GCA_903839965.1 uncultured Acetobacteraceae bacterium
ACGTGCTGCGGCCGCACGGCAAGGTGCTGCTGGCCGGCGCCTCCGGCGGCTTCCGCATCGCCGAGGCGCGCGCGCTCGGCGCCGCCGAGGTGCTGGTGCTGGAGCCGGAGCCGGTGCTGCTCAGCGCGCTGCGCGACGGTTTTGGACCTTCGCCGCCGTTTGCCGCCGACCCGGCGGTTCGGCTCTCCCGTGCCGGCCCGGTAGCCGCGACGCTACGCGGCGGGGACTGGGACATCATCGACCTGTCGTCGGACTTCCTCGACGAGGCGGAGGCCAATACCAGCGCCTTCGCTGCCGAGGCGATCGCCGGCTACCTGCGCGCGCTGGCGCCCGACGGGGTGGTTTCACTCCCGGTGTCGATCCGCGAGTTTCCGGCCTACGCCATGCGCATGCTGGCGACGGTGCGGGCCGGGTTGGGGCTGGCGGGCATCGCCGATGCGCCGACGCATGTGCTGGTCATCCGCTCGGCCTGGAACGTGCGCATCCTGGTGTCCAACGTGCCGTTCGGGGCGGACCGGATCGCCGGGGCCAAACAGTTCTGCGACGAACGGTCATTCGACATAAGCTTCTACCCCGGCATCGACGTCGTCGCTGCGAGGACAAAAATATACAATGACTTGCCGGCGGTTTCTTTCGAACAAGGTGAAGTCACGTCCGGCGAGGGGCCACACGACGCCATTGCCGACGAGGCGCTCGGCGTGTTGCAGGGGCGGCCGACGGAGTCCGGGACGGCGTTCGACCTGTCGCCCATCACCTATGACCGGCCGGCCTTCTACGCCGTGCTGCGGCTGTCCCAGCTTGGCACCATCCTGAGCCGCATCGAGCTGCTGCCGCAGGCGGAGCTGGGACCGCTGGTCAACCTGGCGGTGCTGGCGCAGGCCGTGGTGGTGGCGCTGCTGCTGCTGGCGGTGCCGCTGGTGGGCGGGCGGCGGTTCCGCGCCGGCGGGCCGGGGGCGCTGCGCTCGGCGGTGTATTTCGCGGCGCTGGGGCTCGGCTTCCTGGCCATCGAAATGGCGATGATCGAGCGCGCCAGCTTCTACCTCAACGACCGCACCACCGGCTTCGCCCTGGTGCTGACCGGCATGCTGGTATTCTCCGGCCTGGGCAGCATGCTGGCCGACCGGTTCGAGGGCCATGAACGGCGCGGCGCGGCGATTGCCGGGCTGGTGGTGGCGGCCTGGTGCGCGGTGCTGCTGGCGGGGCTGCAGGACTTCCTGCTGGCGACGCTGGAGCTTCCCTTCGCGGCGCGGGCGGGCATCGTGCTGGTGCTGCTGGCGCCGGCCTCGGTGGCGCTCGGCCTGCCGTTCCCGCTGGGGCTGTCGCGCATGGGCCACACCGGCTTCCTGCCCTGGGCCTGGGGCCTGAACGGCGCCTTCAGCGTGGTGGCGACGCCGCTCGCCAACCTGATTGCCATCAAGGTAGGCTATGACGGGGTTCTGTTGCTGGCGCTGGTGCTGTATGTGTGCGCCGTTGTTTCGTTTCCCCCGATACGGAAGAGTTTGCAGTGGCCGGAAACCAGATCAGCCTGACCCGCCGGGGTTTCGTCGCGGGCGCCACCGGCGCCGTGCTGGCGAGGCCTGCCCTTGCCGCGCCCGAACCGTGGACGCGGCAGGCCTACATGGAGGCGATGGCGAAGTCGGGCCGTCCCGTCGACCTGACCGACGCTCAGTTCCAGAACATCCAGGCGCGCAAGCCGTTGGCGATGAAACGCATCGCAAGCTACCTGAAGGACCACCTGGGCGCGCCCGACCCGGTGGTGATGGCGGCCTTCCAGGCGGTGCCGCGCGAGTATTTCCATTACCTCTACGACAGCCACCGGGCGACGCCCGGCGATGCCTACGAGGCCGAGCCCAAGCCCTGGGCGCTCGGCTACGGCTCGGCGCTGTCGGACTATCTGGGGCAGGCCTACATGACCCAGATCGCCAAGCCGAAGGAGAGCGATGTCACGCTGGAGATCGGCACCGGCAGCGGGTTCCAGAGCGCGCTGCTGAGCCGGATTGTGAAGCAGGCCTATTCGATCGAGATCATCGAGCCGCTGGGCCGCGCGGTGGGCCGGATCTTCACCCCGCTGGGCTACGACAACGTGCACACCAAGGTGGGCGACGGCTATTACGGCTGGCCGGAGGTCGAAGGCGGCTTCGACATGATCATCGTGACCTGTGCGGCGCAGTACGCGCCGCCGGAGTTGTTCAAGCAGATGAAGCCGGGCGGGCGGATGATCATTCCGATCGGCCAACCGTTCAAGAAGGGCCAGATTCTCTACGTCTATACGAAGGACGAGGAAGGCAAGATCCATTCGCGGCGGGATGTTGGCGTGTATTTCATTCCGATGACCGGGGCGATGATGAAGACCCCGGCGCCCAAGGCCGAAACGAAGGTGCCGGCCGGCTGAGGCGGGGGCGATGGGATGCCTGGTCCTCGGGATTGCGTGGGGAAAGGGGGTTTCGGTGGCGCTGGACGGGCTGACGGTTCGTCGCTAGAAGGGGGCGCCCAATGGGGTGGCTTTGTTTGGCGACCGCAGCGAAGCTGCGGGCTGCCGGATCTGGCCGATGACCCCGATGGGAGCAGTGGTTTGCCGACGTAGCTCAGTGGTAGAGCAACTGATTCGTAATCAGTAGGTCCGGAGTTCGACCCTCCGCGTCGGCACCATCAAAATCAATCACTTATCAACGCTGATGCCGCTTTATAGAAGCATAATGGCGGCTTGGGGCATTGCTGGGGCATCAAAACTGCTCCGACAGCAGCGGACGGAATAGGACGCCCCAACGCGCGTCGCCGTAATCCACGAGCCCCTTGCGGGTACCTGGCGGACACGATCCGCCTGAACACGAGGCACAGGGCGCCCGCCGACGCAAGCCAATGACTGACGCCGCGCTGGACGGCGCCCTGACGGCGTCGACCCGCAGGAATACGGTCGGGCAAGGCGCCCTTATCGAAAATGCCCCCGTGCCAATTGTGCCATTTATTTTGGAGAATGACCCCGCTGGGGGCGGTTCAGTCATCGGTGCGGACCGGCGAGCAGCGAACAGCGCATCGCCCTTTGGGCATGTGGGGCGCCGACACCCTTTCGCCACGGTTACCGCGAAGTCGGCCGCGCCGGTGCTCCCGCCGATTGTTGCACGCGGTGAGATGGCGATGCTCGCGACCATCGGCGCCGTGAAACCCGAACGGTGCCTTGCATCCGTCGTTGCTGTGCCATTGCATGGACCAGATCGGCAAGATTGAGTATTTCGAGCACTTTTATTCGAAGCGGCCAATAGCCGCTGCCACTTTGAAAGTACCACCATAACAATGGCTTAGTCGGCGCAACTTGGCTGAAACGCACGATTCCGGCTCGGCCTTCGCCAGTTCGGCGAGTGGAAGGCGTTTAATTCAATCCGATGTGTTCGGCGGACCCGCCAGGGAAAGGAAGGGACGATGCCCAATACCGTACCGAAATACGTGTCTGTGGCCATGTGGTTGGTGATGACCGGCATGACCCGCACGGCAACATACAAAGCGATCGCTAACGGAGGTATCCGGGCGATAAAGCAGCAGGGGGCAGACGGACGCTGATCGATGTCGAACACGGGCTCGCATGGTTGCAGGCCCAGCCTTTCATAGTGCTCGGTATGGCGCGGGTCGGCGCCGAGCCGAAGATTCACGCCTGATGGACGGTTTTTCCAACATCGTCGCCGACGCTGTGGTGCATGGTATGACCGCAGTTTCGTCGCCCGCCACCGAGGCTGTCGCCGGCCTGCGCGCCGAACTGTGGGATGCCGGATTCCGCCCGGTGGCGCTGTATTCACATGATGCGACGCACGCCGATGGCGGCGACTCGAACGAACTGCACTCGCGCGGCCAGCGGCCGTAGGGGTATCGGTGGGAAGATCGTGCTCGTCGGGACCCGCCCGAAGCGGTGGTGGTGCCCCCGCGCCCCAACGCTCTCAACACCGGCATCCTGTGCGATGGTTTTCGTGTCATCGACGTGGACGTGGACAATCCGAAGTTGGCGGGTGAGATCAAGGCCCTGGCAGTCTCCACGTTTGGTGAAACGAGCATTCGTACCCGTGGCAATTCGCCGCGGTGTGCCCTGATCTACCGGGCAGTTGAGGGCCAGCCACCCAAGATCAGCGTCACCGGCAAGTTCGGTAAAGTCGAGATCTTGGGCGCAGGCAACCAGATCCATGTTGCCACCGCCGAATCTGCCGCTGCAGGTGTTTCCCCCTGGCTGGGCGTCTTGGATCAAGGATGCTGCTGAGTCCAAAGGTGCCCCGCCCGACTATGTGGCCCTGGCGCTGCTGTCCACCGCAGGCGCGCTGATTGGCAACACCCGTTGGGCGAACCCCTGGGAGCGTTGGCAGGAACCGCCTCCATTGTTCGTGGCATTGGTGGGCACCCCTTCCGCGGGCAAATCGCCCGCCCTGGACGCCCTGGTCTCCCCGCTCGCGGAAATCGAGGCGGACGAAAACCTCGATGCGGATGACAGGAAGCGGGAATACAGGACCGCCAAGACCGCGGCGGACGAGCGGCGGGCGCTGTGGCAGGCCGAAGTGAAGGAGGCGGTAAGGAATGGCTCGCCGCCGCCGCTCATGCCGTCCGGTGCGGAAGATCCGGTCGCGCCACAGCGACGCCGTATCTTTTCGACGGACCCAACCGTGGCAAAGGCGGAACGCATGTCCGCCGCCAACCCGCGCGGGCTGCTGCTGCAACGCGACGAATTGGCGGGCTGGATCGGGGGGCATGGATCGATTCAACAACGGCGGGGGAAGCGATCGGGCATTCTGGTTGCAAGCCTATGGCGGTCGGCCATGGACACCTGACCGCGTCAAGGATGGCGACGCCGAGGTGTCCGTGTCGCACCTCACATGGTCGGTGGTTGGAGGCATTCAGCCTGACCGGCTGCCGTCGCAGATGTTGACGGGCGACGATGACGGTCTGGCGTCGCGATTCCTTTACACTTGGCCCACCCCGCGTCGCCCTCAGCGGCCCCGTGAGGGGCTTGTCGTCGCCCAAGGGCGCTACTGGCTGGCGCAACTGCGAGAGCTGCCATGGGACTCCCCCAGAACCGCTGCTGGTGCCGTTCACCCACGGCGCGCAGGTCGCGCTTCAGGCGTGGCGCGAAGAGGTCGCCAGCATGGAAGAGGGGGCCGCGGGGCTGTTTCTGTCGTGGCTGGGCAAACTTCCCGGCTTCGCGGTGCGGTTGGCGCTGATCTTCTCGTACCTGTGCTGGTGCGAACGAGGCATGGGGGACCCGCCTGGCGAAGTAACCGAAGCCGATATGGCCCGTGCGCTCGACTTCCTGGAGCAGTACGCCATGCCAATGGCTCGCCGCTGCTTCGGTGAAGCTGCACTTCCCCAGGCCGAACGCGACGCCCGCCGACTGGTGCGGTGGCTGCAATGCCAGCGACTCATCCCCACGACATTGAATGTGCGTAGCCTGCGGCGGATGCAGGACGGCCCCGGCATCGCGACTTCGGATCGGCTCAGGATGGCGCTGGATGAATTGGCTGGGCTGGGATTGGTACGCCAGGCCGACCCGAACCGTGCTGGCGTGGGTGGCCGGTCGCGAGACGATTGGAACGTCAACCCAGCGCTGGGAGCGGGCTTGCATGGGGTGGCGTGATCGCCTGCGGGCCACGCTGCCTGTCGCGGCCACGGAACTGGATGCCGCTGAGGTTGCCCTCGCCTGCGCTGCAACGGCCATACCCTCCTTCGGCGAAGGTCGAGAGCATTTGGCACAATTGGCAGGAGGGCATCTTGGGCCAAAGGCCGTTGCAGGCGCCCCTGCACAGGCAAACACGTTGCCACCAGGGCTATCGCGGCGGGCAGAAGCTGCCGACCTCCTGCGCCACATCCGCGACGAGCTACATTGTCACGTGGTGGTGGAAGCCGACCATGTGCTGATCCTGCCGACTTACCGTTGCCCGACTGGCGTTGCGGTGGCGGCGCTAGCGTTGGCGGACGATATACGGGCGATCATTGAATCCGGGATTGAGCTGCCACCCGCATGTGACGAAGCGCCGACGGAAGCCGATGTTGATGCGTTCGCCGAGGCGTTGGCTGCCAATCCCGCACATCAGATCACGGATCACAACACGGCTATGCGGTATTTCCGGGCACAGGTTCGGCATCGGCTGGCCACCACGAAGGACCCGATGGTCCGCGGAATACTTTTGTCCGATGCGAAGGCGCGGGCAACGGCCAGGACAACCGCGGCACCGTGTTTGGATACCGGGCTGCCGACGCATGCCGTCCCAAACTAGATGCGGGGGGAACGTAAGAAAATGCGCGGCACGATGACGGCGCGAGCCGCCGCGGCAATGGCAGCCGAAGCCTACCGGGACCGCCAGCGGCGTAATACCAAAGCTTGGTGACGGCGACTCATTGGGGGGATTTCCCGACGCGGGGGTGATGTGATTCAAGGCTGGCGGACGCGGGAGTTCGCCATGGTGGTTCCGCTGAGGACTGATTTTGATGCGGCGAGGGTGCGCCAGGCGG
>CAIMEK010000510.1 GCA_903839965.1 uncultured Acetobacteraceae bacterium
CGGCGGCGAGACGGAACTGGACCGCAACGTCGTCGAGGCCATCGGCGATCCGCTGGTCCACATGGTCCGCAATT
The DNA here is from genome assembly GCA_903839965.1 of uncultured Acetobacteraceae bacterium. Classification (GTDB taxonomy): domain Bacteria; phylum Pseudomonadota; class Alphaproteobacteria; order Acetobacterales; family Acetobacteraceae; genus Rhodovastum. The sequence goes on from CAIMEK010000510.1 coordinate 75, forward strand.
CGGCCGATCACGGGATCGAGCCGCCGGACGAACGCGAGAAGGCGGGCAAGTCGCGGGCCGGACGAGTGGAGCTCAAGGCGTATCACCAGGGCGGGAGCATCGTCATCCAGATCAGCGATGACGGGCGCGGTCTGAACAAGAAGAAGCTGGTGAAGAAGGCGATCGATAACGGCCTCGTCAAAGAAGGACAGGAGTTGACCGAGCAGGAGATCTTCGCCCTGGTCTTCCACGCGGGATTGTCCACTGCGGAAAAGGTGACGGACATCTCCGGCCGGGGCGTGGGCATGGATGTCGTCAAGCGCAACATCGAAGCCCTGCGCGGGCGCATCGAGATTGCCTCGGCCGAGGGCAAGGGATCGACCTTTACGATCAAGCTGCCATTGACGCTGGCCGTCATCGACGGGCTGGTCGTCAAGGTGGGCAAGGAGCGGTATATCCTGCCGCTGACCAGCATCGAACAGAGTCTACGGCCGACGGCCGAGCAGATCTCGACGCTGCAAGGGCGCGGCGAGATGTGCATGATGCGGGGAAGCCTGTTGCCGCTGTTCCGGCTGCACCGGCTGTTTGCGGTTGAGCCGAAACATGAGAATCCAACCGATGCCCTGGTGGTGATCGTCCAGGACAACCATCGCCGGTGCTGCCTGATGGTGGACGAGATCATCGGGCAACAGCAGGTGGTCATCAAATCCCTGGGAGAAGTCATCGGAAGAATCAAAGGCGTATCGGGCGGCGCCATCCTTGGGGATGGCAGCATCAGCCTGATACTGGATGTTCCGGGCATCATGAACGCGGCCACGGAAAATTGAACACCTAACTCACGGTTTCAAAGGAGACATAGTATGAGCACTGCAACACTCGAAGCACCGACCGGATCGAAAATCAGCAAGGGCGGCAAGTATCTGACCTTCGAGCTGGGCAAGGAGGAATACGGCCTGGAGATACTCAAGGTCCGCGAGATCATCGGCTACATGGAGATCACCGCCGTGCCGCGGACGCCTTCGTACGTCAAGGGCGTGATCAACCTGCGCGGGCAGGTGATCGCGGTCATCGACCTGCGCTCCAAATTCGGCATGGACACGGCCGAGCGCACCGAGCAAACCTGCGTGATCGTCGTGGAGATCAAGCAGAGCGGCCGCAAGCTGTCGACGGGCATCATTGTGGACCATGTGTCCGAGGTGCTCGACATCGCCGGCGAGAAGATCGAGGAACCGCCGACCTTCGGGGCGTCGGTGGACACCGACTTCATCCTGGGCATGGGCAAGATCGGTGACTCGGTGAAGATCCTCCTGGACATCGATCGCGTGCTCGGCGAGGACGAGATCAACATGCTGGCGGAGACCACACAGAGCGGCCATTGATCGAACAACGGCGCGGCGATGCTTGAATTTGGGAGGTCTGCATGTTTGTCAATGACTCTGAATGCGTGACTGAGCGCGATTTCCAGCGAATCAGCGAGATCGTCCACAAGCACTGTGGGATCAACCTGCACGATGGCAAGAAGGAACTCGTCCGGGCGCGGATCGCCAAACGGCTGCGCGTCAGCGGGTTGCGGACGGCATCGGAATA
>CAIMEK010000511.1 GCA_903839965.1 uncultured Acetobacteraceae bacterium
CCGCCTGGCGCACCCTCGCCGCATCAAAATCAGTCCTCAGCGGAACCACCATGGCGAACTCCCGCGTCCGCCAGCCTTGAATCACATCACCCCCGCGTCGGGAAATCCCCCCAATGAGTCGCCGTCACCAAGCTTTGGTATGAGGTCATGGTTCGTCTCCTTTATCGCCTGGGCCGCCAGTCCGTTCATTCCGACGCCATCCTGGCGTCGGTCCTGGTCACTTGCGGGTCGCGCCACGGTCCATCGCCGCCAATCAGTTGCGTCGCCTCGTCCGGCCCCCAGCTTCCCGGATGGTACGAATAGAGCGGCGTTGCGTCGTCGAGGATGTGCTGCACAATGCGCCATTGCGCGTCGATGATGTCTTCGCGTCCGAACAGGTGACCGTTGCCCTGCAGCGCGTCGCCGAGCAACCGCTGGTAGGGCGGGCGGAAAGTGGCGGGCTGCGCGGTCAGCATCAATTCCATATCGTTGCCGACCATGCGTTCACCGGGCTGTTTGACCCGCAGGCCCACGCCGATCGCCATGTCGGGGCTCAGCCGGAACCGCATGTGTGCCGACCCGCCCGGCACCAGTTCCCCGAAAGTCTCGCGCGGCGGACGCCGGAATTCCACGGACACCTCGGTCGTGGTGACCGGCAGGCTCTTGCCGGCACGGATGTAGATCGGCACGCCTTCCCAGCGCCAACTTTCGATAAACAGTCGTACCGCGATGTAGGTCTCGACGGTCGAGTTCGGCCGCACGCCGGCTACGTTGCGGTAGCCGATATATTGCCCGCGTACGACATCTTCCGGCACGATCGGACGCGCCGCCTTCAGCAGGCTCGCACGCTGGTCGCGCATCGCCTCGAATTCCTCGCCCGTGGGCGGATCCATGGCGAGGTGCGCCACAATCTGCAGCAGGTGGTTCTGCAGCACGTCGCGGTTGGCGCCGGTGGCGTCGTAGAAGCGGCCGCGATCCCGCACACCGAAATCCTCAGCCAAGGTGATCTGGATGCTACGCACATGGTCGCGGTTCCAGATCGGTTCGAACATCGGATTGGCGAAGCGCGTGTAGAGCAGATTCTGCACCGGCTCCTTGCCCATGAAGTGGTCGATACGAAAGATGTTCTCTTCCGGAAAGTTCTTCCTCAACATGCCGTTGAGCAACTTGGCCGATGCGCGATCGTGACCGAACGGCTTCTCGATCACCAATCGCGCATCCCGGGCGGCGCCGGACTTCGCCAGCGCCGCCGCGACGGTGCCAAAGAGGCTCGGGGGCACCGCCAGGTAGTGCAGCGGCCGCTTGGCCTCGCCAAGTGCGTCATTCAGCTTCGCGAAGGTCGAAGGGTCGGCGTAGTCGCCATCGATGTAGCCCAGCAGGGACAGCAACTTGTCCTGCGCGGGCGGATCGGCCGGGCCATGATGCGCCAGACTATCGCGGGCCCGCTGCTTCAGTTGGTCGAGTTCCCAGCCGGACCTGGCGACGCCGATGATCGGTATGTTCAGGCCCTCGTCGCGCACCAGGCCGAGCAGCGACGGGAATATCTGCTCATAGGCGAGGTCCCCGCTCGCCCCGAAAAAGACAAGCGCGTCCGAGGGCATGATCGCGGACGGGGCCGCCATCAATGATTTTCCTTAGGCTTCTCGACATGGCCGCCGAACTCGAAGCGCAGCGCCGAGAGCAGGCGGTCGGCGTAGTCGGCCTCGCCGCGCGAACTGAAGCGGGCGAACAGCGCGGCCGACATGACCGGCACCGGCACGCTCTCGTCGATGGCCGCCTGCAAAGTCCAGCGACCTTCGCCGGAATCCGAGACACGGCCGGCGAAGTTGGCGAGATCCGGGCTCTTGCGCAGCGCGCTGGCGGCAAGGTCGAGCAACCAGGACGCCACCACGCTGCCGCGCCGCCAGACTTCCGCGACCTGGGCGATGTCGATGTCGTACCGGTAGTGCTCGGGGTTGCGCAGCGGCGTCGTCTCGGCGTCGGTTGCCTGCGTCTGCAGTCCGACATTCGCGTGCCTGATGACGTTCAACCCCTCGGCATAGGCCGCCATCATGCCGTATTCGATGCCATTGTGCACCATCTTCACAAAGTGCCCGGCGCCGTTCGGTCCGCAGTGCAGATAGCCGAGTTCGGCGGTACCGGGCTCGCCGGCGGCACCCGGCGTGCGCGGTGCGGTAGCAATCCCGGGGGCTAGGGAGCGGAAGATCGGATCGAGCCGCTTCACCACCTCGGGTTCGCCGCCGATCATGAGGCAGTAGCCACGCTCCAGGCCCCACACCCCGCCGCTGACGCCGACATCGACGTAGTGCAGGCGCTTTTCGTGCAACTTGCCGGCGCGCTGGATATCGTCGTGATAGTACGAGTTGCCGCCGTCGACGACAATGTCGCCGGCTTCCAGCAGCGGCACCAAAGTGGCAAGCACCGGATCGACCGCTCCGGCCGGCACCATGAGCCACACCAACCGCGGCTTGCTCAGTTGCCTAACAAACTCGGACAGGTCCGTGGTGCCCTTCGCGCCCTTGGCGACCAGCGCGTCCACCGCCTCCTTATGGGTGTCGTGGACCAGACAGTCATGGCCCGCTTTGGTCAGGCGGATCACCATGTTGCCGCCCATCCGCCCCAGCCCGATCATTCCTAACTGCATCGTTCTACTCCCTGGTCCATGATATGCGCCGCCGGCGTTTTGGGTGCGACACCGCTCAACCGGCGGCGATCGCCTGTTTCGCCGCGCCGACCACGCGATCGACGGTGAAGCCGAAATATTCAGCCACCACGGCAATCGGCGCCGACAGGCCGAAGCTGTGCATGCCAAGTATCACGCCGGTGCGTCCGGCAAAACGCGACCAGCCCAGCGGCGAGCCGGCCTCGACCGTCACCCGCGCGGTGATCGAGGGCGGCAGCACACTGTCGCGATAGGCTTCGTCCTGCTCTTCGAACAGTTCCCATGACGGCATTGAAACCACGCGCGCGGCGATGCCTTCGCCGATCAGGTGTTCGCGCGCCGCCATGCACAGCGACACTTCGCTGCCGGTGCCCACCAGAATGACAGCCGGCTTGTGGTCGGGCGCGTCGGCCAGGACATAGGCACCCTTCGCCAGCATGGACGCGGATGCGTACTTGCCGCGATCGACGATCGGCAAGGCCTGGCGGGAACAGACGATCGCGGCGGGGCGGTTCTGCAACCGCATCACCACGCGATAAGCCTCGGTGGTCTCGTTGGCATCCGCCGGGCGAATCACCACCATGCCCGGGATCGCGCGCAGCGACAGCAATTGTTCGATCGGCTGGTGGGTCGGTCCATCCTCGCCGACACCAATCGAATCATGCGTCCACACGTGCATGACCGGAAGTTCCATGAGCGCCGACAGGCGGATGGCGCCGCGCGCGTAGTCGGTGAAGATCAGGAAGCCGGAGGCGAAGGCGCGCAGGCCGCACAGCGTCATGCCGTTGACCGCCGCGACCATGGCATGCTCGCGGATGCCGAAATGCAAATTGCGGCCGTGGTGGTCTCCGACCGGTCCCGGTGCCTCGAAGGAGCCGGCGCCTTCGAAGGTGAGGTTGGTCTTGGTGCTGGGCGCCAGGTCGGCGGCGCCGCCGAGCAGCCACGGCACGTGCCGGGCGAGCGCATTCAGCGCCTTGCCCGACGCATCACGGGTGGCGACACCTTTGGAATCGGGCGGGAAGGAGGGCAGGTCGGCATCCCAGCCTTCGGGCAGCGCACCGCTCTCGATCGCGTCGACCTGTGCGGCGAGATCCGGATACTGGCTGCGATAGCCGGCGCGCAGCTTGTCCCAATCGGCATGCGCCGCCTCGCCGCGCGCGCCGATGCCGGCGGCAAAGTGTTGCATCACCCCGTCCGGCACGACGAAGCTTCGCTCGGGCGGGAATCCGAAGAATTGCTTGGCCAGCTTCAGTTCGGCTTCGCCCAGCGGCTCGCCATGCGCCTTCGGACTGTCCTGCAAATGCGGCGCGCCATAGCCGATATGGCTGTGGACCAGGATCAGTGTTGGCCGGTCGGTGGTCTTCAGGAAGGCCTGATAGGCACGATCCAGCAGAGTCAGGTCGTTCGGATCTGCAACCGTCGTGACGTTCCAGCCATAGGCGAGGAAGCGCGCGGCGACATCCTCGGAAAACGCAATGTCGGTGTGGCCCTCGATGGTTACGCGGTTGCTGTCATAAATCCAGCACAGGTTCGCCAAGCCAAGATGCGCGGCGAGCGACGCGGCTTCGCTGCTGATGCCCTCCATCATGCAGCCGTCGCTGGCCAGCGCATAGACGTTGTAGTCGAACAGCATGAAGTCCGGCCGGTTATACGTGGCCGCCAGCCAGGTACCGGCGATCGCCATGCCGACACTGGTGGCGACGCCCTGGCCGAGCGGTCCGGTGGTTGCTTCCACGCCGGAGGTCATGCGGTATTCCGGGTGCCCGGGACAACTGCTGCCGGCCTGTCGGAAATGCTCGATGTCGTCCAGCGTCACCCCCGGGCGATCCGCGCCGCCATGGACCGACGGGCTGTCGCGGACGCCGGCCAGGTGGATCAGCGCATACAGCAGCATCGAGGCATGACCGGCAGACAGCACGAAGCGGTCGCGATTCATCCACCCGGGTGCGGCAGGGTCGTAGCGCAGGTAGCGCTGCCACAAGGTGTAGGCAGTCGGCGCGGCGTCCATCGGCGTGCCAGGATGGCCGGACTTCGCCTTCTGAACCGCATCGGCCGCAAGCAAGCGGATGGTGTCGATGGCAAGTTGGTCGATGGGGCTCGCGTCGGGCATCTTGGTCTCCTCCGCTCCCGTGAGAGTTTTTGGGCGGGCAATGCCCGGTGGTCTGCTTCAGTTCCGTGGCGCCTGCTCCAGCCCGTAAATGGCCGCTCCGAGCAACACGGCGCCTGTCAAGGCGGCTGTCCCCTGGTCTTCGGCATATGTAGGGAATCCATCGCCAAGCGATGTCGCAACACCGCGCGAGCGGCCCAGGGCAACCTCTCAGATTCCTGCGCGGGAAAGAAGGTCCGCCAAGATGCGGCGTTCGCTTGGTCAGACTGGTCGTCAGGTGCCAAAAAGTGGCATTCGTCCGCGCGGAGCAGGCTGATCCGGCTGAGCATCCCCAACTGCCCGACTCTGCGGTTCTTGCTGATTTTGTCGCTCGAGCTGCTCCGGCTTCGTCTTGTCGCGGGGGTCGCTTGGGTTCCGCAGGGTCTCTTCGTCAGCCATGTCAACTCCTTTTGCGTCAGAGCGGTGGATCATCAGTGGCCCGTGCGGCGCGTGGAATTGCTATTGTATCTGGAGGAAACCTATCGCGCGGAAGAGTGCTGCGTCAGGCTCGGAAACTACTCGATGGCTTGTTCAATCGGGTCGCGCTGCGCATTGGCGAGGCCACGCACACTCTTTGCGGCTGGTATCGCGCGCGGGTTCGGTGGGGCGGCCGCGCCCAAAATCAGGACTCATACCGGGGTCCCTCAGCGGAACAGGTTCGAACGGACGAGATCGATAACGTCGTCTCCCTGCCCGTTCATGATCGCCTTCAGCGCGTAGAGGCCGAAGCCGAGCTCCTGCGCGAAGTGGGTCTTCGGCGGCATGGCCAGTTCCTGGCGGTTAGTCACAACGTCGAGGAGCGCCGGGCCGTCATGGGCAAAAACCTCGCGCGTGGCAGCCTCCAGGTCAGCCGGGTCCTCGACGCGGCGGGAGAACACCCCCATTGCCCGGGCCATGGCCGCGAAGTCGGGATTTACGAGATCAACCCCGGTTTGCAGGTATCCGGCAACCTTCATCTCCATCTCGACGAACCCAAGCGTTCCGTTATTGAATATGACGACCTTCACAGGAAGTTTATGCTGCGTAAGGGTGATGAAGTCGCCCATCAGCATGGCGAACCCGCCATCGCCTGAGAGCGAGACGGCCTGCCGCCCGGGATAGGCCGCCTGCGCCCCCAACGCCTGCGGCATCGCGCTGGCCATCGAGCCATGCACAAACGAGCCGACCAGACGACGGCGGCCATTCAGCTTCAGGTAACGGGCGGCCCAGATCGTCGGGGTGCCGACGTCGCAGGTGAACACGGCGTCGTCGGTGGCCGCGTCGCTGACGACCTTGACGAGAAATTGCGGGTGGATCGGCTTATGACCCGCGTGGCCGACCGCGAGATCGTCCAGCTCCTGGCGTGCCTTGGTGTATTTGGCGCGGCCGTCATCGAGATGGGCGCGGTCCTGCTTCGCATCGAGCCGCGGCAGCAATGCCGTGATCGTGGCGCCGACATCGCCGATCAAACCGAGGTCGATCGGGCAGCGACGGCCCAGGTTTTCCGCCCGCAGATCAACCTGGGCGATCTTCGCCTCGGTCGGATAGAACTGCCGATACGGAAAGTCTGTCCCCAGAAGCAGCAGCATGTCGCAACTTTCCATGGCGTGATAGCCGGAGCTGAAGCCGATCAGCCCGGTCATGCCCACGTCGAACGGGTTGTCGTGCTCAACGCCCTCCTTGCCGCCCAAGGCATGTACGATCGGAGATTTCAGCCGGTCGGCAAGGCGCATCAGGTCGTCATGCGCGCCGAAACATCCGCGGCCGCAAAACAGCGTCACCCGGCTGGCGGCATTGAGCATCGCGGCAAGCTCATCAAGGCTGGCATCGCGGGGCCGAACGATGGGAGACGGCACCAACAAGGCGGCGGACGAGCGCGCCCCCGCAGGGGCCTTCAGCAGGGCGACGTCACCAGGGATGACGATGACAGCGACACCGCGCTGGCCCAGGGCTGTGCGAATCGCCGTCTCCAACACACCCGGCATCTGCTCCGGACTGGAGACCATTTCGCAGTAATGGCTGCACGCGGCGAACAGGTTCTGCGGGTGCGTTTCCTGGAAGTAATTCCGCCCGATCTCCGCACTCGGAATCTGCGCCGCGATCGCCAGCACCGGGACACGCGACCGATGGCAATCGAACAGGCCATTGATGAGGTGCAGGTTGCCTGGACCGCAGCTTCCGGCGCAGACCGCCAGCGTGTCCGTCAGATGCGCTTCCGCACCAGCCGCAAAAGCGGCGGTCTCTTCATGCCGGACGTGAATCCAGTCTATCCGACCCTGCTTGCGCACGGATTCCGTGATTCCGTTCAAACTGTCGCCAACCAGGCCATAGATCCGCCGCACACCGGCCTGGGCGAGCGTTTGTTCGAAAAGATCGGAGATAGTAGCAGCGCTCATGGGAACTGGCCTCGCTCTGACTTCTTGTGACGTGGATGGAGGCGAATGCAAGCCATGAGCGGCCTGATCGAGCAGCACAACCGACCAGGCCGCCTGAAGCCGGCGATTATGCCAATGTTCGTACGGATTTTTCCCGCTCCCATTGGCGTGTTTTTGCTGCGGCAATGAATGCGTTCTTGTCGCCGCTATCCACGATACCGGCGTCTTGTCCGACATGCGCCATTGTCAGGAGCGCCCGGCCGCCCGTGTCGACGGCGATTGCCTTGAGATGACCGAAAGCATCGCGCACGAAATCGATCGCGGCCGCTTCCGTCGACAGCGCCTTTGCACCTTCGTCGGAAAGAATGACAGCGACCGCGTCGAAGAGCACGGAAGGTGTGCCGACCAGTTGTCCGTCAGCCACCAGCAGCGAACCATCGGCAAGCTCCGCGCCACCCACTTTGGGAGCGATGATCTTGACGCTGGCACCCGCATCGATCGCGGCCGTCTTGAGCGTCTTGACGACGGCGCCGTTCGAACCATCCGCGATCAGGATGCCGATTACGCGCCCCATCAGCGTGTCTTTCATCTTGCCGATGATCTGCAATGCGGGCGAAAGCTGCATCTCCTGCAGCGGCGCGGCGGTGATCGGAGCGACGGGAAGTTTGCCGAGCCCAAGCCCCGCGGCGACCCGCCTGGCGAGGCTTTCCTCGATATGCCGCAAGTGACCGACCATCGCCTGACGCACATGCACATGGTCGACCTTGGAAAGCTCGAACACCAACGCCGATGCGATGTGTGCCTGCTCATAGGTGGTCTGGCTGAGATAGAACTGCCGGGCCTGGCTGTAGTGGTCAGCGAAGCTCACGTCGCGGCTACGGCCTTTCTCGCCAATGTCAGCAACCGCGGCGCTATGGAATCCCTTGGCCGGCGTTTCGCGTGGCGCATTTGCGGACAAGGAGTTGGGCTCATACGCAACACGGCCCACGGGCTGCGCCATCTGCATGTGTCCGTCGCGTTGCTGGTTGGCGAACGGGCACTTGGGCGCGTTGACCGGAATCTGGTGAAAATTGTGCGAACCCAGGCGCGAAAGCTGCGTGTCGAGATAGGAGAACAAGCGGCCCTGCAACAGCGGATCGTTCGAGAAATCGATGCCAGGCACGACATGAGACGGACAGTAGGCAACCTGTTCGGTCTCGGCAAAGAAGTTGTTCGGCCAGCGATCCAGCACCATGCGTCCGATCACCTTCAACGGCACCAGCTCTTCGGGAATCAGCTTGGTGGCGTCCAGATGATCGAATGGAAATCTGTCCGCTTCTTCCTGGGAAAAAAGCTGAACCGCGAATTCCCACTCGGGAAAGTCGCCCGCTGCAATGGCGTCGAACATATCGCGGCGGTGGAA
>CAIMEK010000512.1 GCA_903839965.1 uncultured Acetobacteraceae bacterium
GGGAACGGCGGCCCGTCTCGTCGTAGACGGCGTGGACCTTCTCGAAGGTCATGCCGACCAGCTTGCCGTCCTCGTGGACGAATTCCAGCGGCACCATGAAGTTGAGGATGGGGATGTCCTCGCGCATGGCGTCGTCCTTTTCCCAGGGCGACGCCTTCATTGCCGCGAAACCGCTGCGCACCACCACCTTGACGTCCTCCCCGCCCAGCCGGCGGGCGGAGCGGCAGCAGTCCATGGCGGTGTTGCCGCCGCCGAGCACCAGCACGCGGCGGCCGATGCGGTTGACATGGCCGAAGCTCACCGAGGAGAGCCAGTCGATGCCGATATGGATATGCGCGGCGGCCTCGGTGCGGCCGGGCACGTCGAGCTCGCGCCCGCGCGGCGCGCCGGAGCCGACGAACACCGCGTCGTAGCCCTCCGCGAGCAGCCCCTTCAGGCTGTCGACCCAGGTGCCGTAGCGGGTGGTGACGCCGAGGCGCTCGACATAGCCGACCTCCTCGTCGATCACCTCGTCGGGCAAGCGGAATTTCGGGATCTGGCTGCGGATCATGCCGCCGCCGCGCTCGGCGCCGTCGATCACGACCACTTCATAGCCGGCCGGGAGAAGGTCGCGGGCCACGGTGAGGCTGGCCGGGCCGGCGCCGACGCAGGCCACGCGCCAGCCGTTGCGCCCGGCGGCGGGTTGCGGCAGGCGGTCGGTGATGTCGCCCTTGAAATCGGCGGCGACGCGCTTGAGCCGGCAGATCGCCACCGGCTCCTCCTCCACCCGCCCGCGCCGACAGGCCGGCTCGCAGGGGCGGTCGCAGGTGCGCCCGAGGATTCCCGGGAAAACGTTGGACTGCCAGTTGACCATGAACGCGTCGGCGTAGCGGCCGGCGGCGATCAGGCGGATGTACTCCGGCACCGGCGTGTGGGCCGGGCAGGCCCATTGGCAATCGACGACCTTGTGAAAATAGTCGGGATCGCGGGAATCGGTGGGCTGCAAGCGATGGTCTCCCCTGTGTATGGACTCTTTGCGCTGTCGCGCCGCGGTTGCGTGTCCTTGCAGACACTATGCCATCGGTCTTCACGGTCGAGTAGAGTCTTCGCGGCAAACCAGCCGCGAACGGGAGGCGGGCGGTGCGACGGAATATTTTTCTGGCCTGGCTGTTCGCGACGCTGCTGGCGGCGGGCGGCGCCCGCGCGGGCGAGCTCAAGTTGTCGACCTGGAATCTGCAATGGCTGACCCTGCTGCCGGCCGGCGACCGGGCGCTGCCGGCCGACGTGCGGCCCAAGCAGCCGGCCGACCTCGCGTTGCTGCGCGGCTACGCCGCGACGCTGGCGGCCGACGTGGTGGCGCTGCAGGAGGTGGACGGGCCGGCGGCGGCGGCCAGCGTGTTCCCGCCCGACCGCTACGTGCTGCACCTCACCGGCGACGCGGTGGTGCAGCGGGTCGGCTTCGCGGTGCGCAAGGGCCTGGCGTTCACCGCCAACCCCGATTTCACCGCGCTGGGCCCGCCCGGTTCGCGGCTGCGCTCGGGGGCGGACATCACGCTGCAGTGGTCCGGCGGGCGGCTGCGGCTGCTGGCGGTGCACCTCAAGCAGGGCTGCCGGCAGGACAGGCTGACCAACCGCAGGCGCGCGTCCTGCCCGGTGCTGCTGGACCAGTTGGGGGCGCTGCGGGGCTGGGTGGCGCAACGCCAGGCCGCGGGCGAGGCCTTCGTGCTGCTGGGCGACTTCAACCGCTGGATGGACGGCGGCGATGCGTTCTACGCCGCCTTGCAGGAACGCGGGCCGTTGGCGCGGGTGACCGAGGGGCAGTCGAGCCCGTGCTGGGGCGGCGGCGGCTTCATCGACCACATCATCGCCGGCGGCGCCGCGCGCGGCTGGATGCGGCCGGACACGCTCAGGGTGCTGGTGTATCGCGAGACCGGCGAGGAATGGCGTGCGCGGCTCTCGGACCACTGCCCGGTTTCGGTGCAGCTCGCCTTGCCGGATTAGGCATCCCCGGTTGCCAAGCCGGCGCGGCTGTGTGCCAATAGTGGCATCGATGGCAATTGGCACACCGTAATAGGTATAGGAACGATGACGAAACTGACTGTTCTGGTAACCGGCGCCTCCGCCGGTTTCGGCGCGGCGATCGCGCGCCGGTTCGTGCGCGACGGGCACCGCGTGATCGCGGCGGCCCGGCGGGTGGAGCGGTTGCAGGCGCTGGCGGCCGAGCTTGGCCCCGACCTGCTGGCGCTCGGGCTCGACGTGACCGACGCCGCCGCGGTGGCGGCGCTGCCGGGCAGCCTGCCCGAGGGGTGGCGGCAGGTGGACGTGCTGGTGAACAACGCCGGCCTGGCGCTTGGCATGGGGCCGGCCTGGCAGACGTCGCTGGCGGAGTGGGAAACCATGGTGGCCACCAACGTGCAGGGCCTCATGCGGCTCACCCGCGCGCTGCTGCCGGCCATGGTGGAACGCAACAGCGGGCACGTGGTGAACATCGGCAGCATCGCCGCCACCTACCCCTACCCGGGCGGCAATGTCTACGGTGCCACCAAGGCGTTCGTGGCCCAGTTCACCTCGAACCTGAAGACCGACCTGGTGGGCACCTATGTGCGGGTGACCAACATCGAGCCGGGCATGGTCGGCGGCAGCGAGTTCAGCCTGGTGCGCCTGCACGGCGACGCCGAGCGGGCGGCTGCGTTCTATGCCGGCGCGGACGCGCTGACGCCGGACGACATCGCCGAGACGGTGGCCTGGGCGGTGGGCCTGCCGCCGCGCGTGAACATCACCCGCATCGAGGTGATGCCGGGCTGCCAGTCGCCCGGACCGTTCGTGATCAAACGCCGCGGGTGAATGGAGCATCGCGATGACGCCCAAGCAGATCGAGCGGGTGATGAAGCGCTACCGCATCACCAACGGAAAGGGGTTCCGACTGAAGGACCACGACCCGGACGACATCGCCGATGGCCTGGTCGACAAGAAGGACGCAACCGCGCTGCTGGCGGGCGGTGTGACCAGGCTGGCCGAGCTGCAGGAGCTGCTCTATCCGTACGCCTCCTGGTCGATGCTGTGCATTTTCCAGGCGATGGACGCGGCCGGCAAGGACGGCACCATCAAGCACGTGATGTCCGGGGTGAACCCGCAGGGCGTGGTGGTGACCAGCTTCAAGGTGCCGGGGCCGCAGGCGCTGGCGCACGACTTCCTGTGGCGCATCTCGCTCGCTTTGCCCGAGCGCGGGCAGATCGGCATCTTCAACCGCAGCCACTACGAAGAGGTGCTGGTGGTGCGCGTGCACAAGCAGTTGCTGCGCGCCCAGCATTTGCCGGCCGACCTCGACGGCAAGCGCATCTGGGAGCATCGGCTGGAGGACATCGCCGCGTTCGAGCGCTACCTCGGCCGGCAGGGCACGATCGTGCTCAAGTTCTTCCTGAACATCTCCAAGGAGGAGCAGAAAAAGCGCTTCCAGGAACGGCTGGACGACCCGAACAAGAACTGGAAGTTCAGCGCGTCCGACATCGAGGAGCGGGAGTACTGGAAGGAATACATGGAGGCCTACGAGGAGGCCATCGTGGCCACCGCGGCGCCGCATGCGCCGTGGTACGTGGTGCCGGCCAACAACAAGTGGTTCGCCCGCCTGGTGGTGGTGGAGGCGATGATCGAGGCGCTCGAGGCGCTGAAGCTCAAGCCGATGGAAATGCAGGCGCCCGACCGCATCCGGCTGGAGGAGGCGCGCCAGCGGCTGCTGGAGGAGTAGGGCCAGGACGCAGGCGCGGCCCGCATCAGCTTGGCGTGTTGCGGGCCGCGTGCGCTCAGCGGTCGATCAGTTGCTCCTGCTTTTCGGCGTAGCGGGCCCCTTGCAACCTGATCTTCGCGGCGGCGCTGTCGATGTCGCGCAGATCCTCGGCGGTGAGTTCGACCTCCGTCGCGCCGATGTTCTCCTCCAGCCGATGCAGCTTCGTGGTGCCCGGGATCGGCACGATCCATGGCTTCTGGGCGAGCAGCCAGGCCAGCGCTATCCGGGCCGGCGTCGCGCCTTTCCGCTCGGCGATGCTGCCGATCAGGTCGACAAGAGCCCGGTTCGCCTTGCGGGCCTCCGGGGCGAAGCGGGGAACGCTGTTGCGGAAGTCGGCGCTGTCAAAGCCCGTGCTCTCGTCGATCTTGCCGGTCAGGAAGCCCTTGCCCAGGGGGCTGAAGGGCACGAAGCCGATGCCGAGTTCCTCAAGGGTCGGCATCAGCTTCTCCTCGGGGCTGCGCCACCACAGCGAGTATTCGCTTTGCAGGGCGGTGACGGGCTGCACGGCATGGGCCCGGCGGATCGTATGCGGCGCCGCCTCGGACAAGCCGAAATGCCTGACCTTGCCTTGCTGGATCAGGCCCTTCACCGCGCCCGCCACGTCTTCGATCGGCACCGCCGGATCGACGCGGTGCTGGTAGAGCAGGTCGATGGTGTCGATCCTAAGCCGCTGGAGCGAGCCTTCGACGGCCTGCCTGATGTGTTCCGGCCGGCTGTTCAGGCCGCCGCGCTGGTCGCCCTGCAGTTCGAAGCCGAACTTGGTGGCGATCACTACCTGCGCGCGCACCGGGGCAAGCGCCTCGCCCACGAGGTCCTCGTTGGTGAACGGGCCATACACTTCCGCGGTGTCGAAGAAGGTGATGCCGCGGTCGACGGCCGTGCGGATAAGCGAGATCATCTCCTGCCTGTCGCCGGGGGGACCGTAGCCGAAGCTCATCCCCATGCAGCCAAGCCCGAGGGCAGAAACCTCCAGGCCGCTCGTTCCAAGTTTGCGCTTTTGCATTGCTTCCTCGCGTTTGTGGCCTGCGATCAGGCCAGGTATTGCCTTTTCCATCCCCAGATGCCGAAGGAATCTGGGTTACCGCGCGCGCAGGGTTGGCATGGCTCCGCCATCCGCCGTCACAACCCGGTGCGCCCCTGGCTAGGCCCGGAAGGCCCTGTCCAGATCCCCCAGGTCCTCGGCCGTCAACCGCAGCGCCAGGGCGGCCGCGTTCTGCCGCACGTGAACGGCGGAGCCGGATTCCGGGATCGAGATGACGTGCCCGCTGCGCAGGGTCCAGGCGATGGCGACCGCGGCGGGGTTGCTTACGTGCCGCTCGGCGACGCGCGCCAGCGCGGGGTTGCGCAGCAGGTCGTTGCCGCTGCCGAGCGGCGAGTAGGCCATGATCGGAACGCCATGCCGCTCGCACCAGGGCAGCAGGTCCGGCTCGATGCCCCGGTCCGTCAGGCTGTAGCGCACCTGGTTGGCGGCACAGGCATCGCCGCCGCGGACGCGGAACAGATCCTCCATGTCCGCCACCCGGAAGTTCGACACGCCCCAGCGCCGGATGCGCCCCTCCGCCCGCAGGGCTTCGAAGGCGCCCACCACGACGCCGATGTCCACCCCGCCGCCGCGCCAGTGCAGGAGGTAGAGATCCAGGCGGTCGGTGCCGAGGCGGGCCAGGCTCGCCGCGCAGGCCTGGCGGATGCCGGTTGCCGTGGCGTGGCCGGGCGACACCTTGGAGACCAGGAACACCTTGTCCCGCTGCCCGGCGATGATGCGCCCGACCATCTCCTCGGCCCGGCCTTGCCCGTAGATTTCCGCCGTGTCGATGAGCGTCATCCCCAGCGCGATGCCGGTTCGCAGCGCTTCCTCTTCCGCCGCGGCCGGATGGCGCCCCTGCGCGAGGTGCCAGGACCCTTGCCCGAGCGCGGGCGCGTTGCCGCCATGGGGCAGTTCCACGGCAGGGGCCCGCGTCTGGGCTGTCGCACCGGTCCCGGAAAGGGCCGCAAGCGCGCAGGCTGCACCGATCAGCCGTCGTGTCGGACCTTGCATGGCGTCATCTCCCGTGTTGAGGGCAGCCCGAGACTACAGCTTTCCGCCTGCACGGGGCCAACCCCGGTCACCGGCTCCGATGCCATCCGCCGCCGCCGGCGCGAGGCAACCTCACTCCGGGCACCCCCCGGCGGTGCGCAACCAGGGCAGGCCCTGGTACGCCATGACGACAACCGAGCGTCCCGCCGGCACCGCGACGCGACGGAACACGCCGTCCGCCAGTTCGATCGGTACCACATTATTGCTGACGCAGGCGCTCCAGCCCGGCGCCATCGCATCGTTCAACACCAGCTCCGCCGGGGCGTTCGTCTCGCAGGCGATGCGGAGGCGGGTAGGCCGGTCGTCGCGGAAGGTGCATCGCCCCGCCGCCGGGCCGGCGCCGCCGGGCTGCACCAGGCGCAGCCGCGGTTCCGCCTGCGGCAACTCCCACACCTCGTAGTCGCCGAATTGCTGCGCTTTCCGCGCCCACGAAGCCGCCGCCATCTGCGCCCGCACCTCCCCCACCGATTTCCAACCGGGAGGCGACGGGGGCCCTGGCACCACCGCGGGAAGATGCACCAGCACCCAGCGCAGGCCCAAAGCGCGATAGGGCGCGCTGGCGAAATCGGGCGCCGTCTCGGTGAAGGCGCTGCCTCCGGCCGTGTGCCCCTGCGCGCCGAAGATGCCGGCATAGGGAAACAGGCGGAGCGGCGAGTAGCCCTGGGCGTTGACCGCTTCGAAGGCGAGCAGCGTTCCGGTCGCCAGCGGTCCGCCCAGGACCTCGACCCGATATTTCGCGCCCGGTCCGGTGGCGCCCTGCGCCTCCAGGAAGCGCAGCGCCGCCGCCAGCGGGTGGTCGAGGTTGCGCCAGGTGGCGGGATGACGATACAGCGGGGCCTGTTCCACGCGCGAGTCGGGCACCGCGACGAACGGCGAGAAGCGGCCCGCCGCCAGCAGGTCCACTGCCGCGAACACCACGACGGCCACGACGCCCAGGTTGCGCGGCAGGCGGCCGCGCGGCCACAGGGCGAGCGCCAGGACCGCCAGCGCCAGGACCGCCTTCGGCAGCGCCGCATGCCAGGCCGCCTGCAGTGCCGCCGCCTGTCCGGCCTGGCGGGCGAAGGCGGCAAGGCCGCTGCCGGCAGCCACGGCGGCCAGCAGCACAATCCCCAGGACGAGGACGGCCTGCGCCAGCCTGTGCCGTACGGCAATGCCGGCGGACAATCCGGTGCCGGCATGCGCGACCAGCAGCGCCGCGAACAGGCCAAGAAAGTATTCGCCGTCGGCCGGCCGGCGGGTGAATGCGAAGCCCGGCACATGATCGAACAGGAAACGGAAAAACGGCGTGTAACTCCCCATCGAGAACAGCAGGGCGACCAGGAACATCAGCAGGCAGACTGCGAAATGCACCGGCCTGAGCCGGTTCACCGCCAACGCGATGACGATCACCAGCGCCGGCAGGACGCCGATATAAAGAAAATCCTGCGAGGGGTCTGTCGGCCCCCAGAACGGGGACTGCGGCCAGGCCTTGAAGCCGAACAACCCGTCGAGCACGAAGCCGGCCACCATGAACGGCGGCAGCGACATGGGGAACACCGGGCCGGGGGCCGCCAGCAGGCTGCTGCGGGTGGAGAACTGCAACGTCTCCAGCATCGCCGCGATGACGGGCCCGGCAATGGCGGCCCCGGCCAGCCCGCCCGCCAGCAGGAGGGCAAGTGCCAGGGCCTTGCGCCCGGACCGGGCGAGGTGGACCAGCGCCAGCGGGGTCAGCAGGAAAGTGGCGAGGAAGGCCACCTGGTTCAGGTTGAGCAGCAGCGCCGCCACCGCCAGGGCCAGGGCCAGCCCCTTCCACGCCCGCGGCCGCGCGCAAATCGACTGCACGACCAGCAACACGATCGGCAGCATCGAATAGCTGACGATCTGCGGCACATGCTCCAGCCGCCCGGTGGCGGAGCCGCCCAGCATGAACACCACCGCGCCCACCAGCGGCCAGAGGCGCGGCCCTCCCGTTTCTGCCAGCGCATAGAAAAACAAGGCGATCGCACCCAGCAGAACGCCGGCCAGGGTGACGATGTCGTTGGCGACAATGGAATAGGCATCGCCCAGCAACGCGGCCGCCAAAGTGTGCGGGACGAAGAACATCCCCTGCGGATCGCCTATGACAGTGGTGCCGCCGAAGCTGTAGGGGTTCCACCAGGGCAGCTCGCCGCGGGACATGGACTGGGCGAAGAAGCGCATTTGCGGGTAGACGTAATCGATATTATCCCAGCCGATCATCGCCCGGCCGCCCAGCCAGGGCCAGCAGGCCACGACCCAGATGGCGAACAGGATGCCAACGCTTCCCCACGTGCGTAAGCCGGGCGGGATGGGAGCGACTTTCCGTAACGACACCAAAGCGCCCAACGGCGTTTCCATTCGGGTCACAACCACAGGTTAGGGACCGAACGGCAGGTTCCGCAACACGCTCCCGGCGACTTTGCGACGCACCCGGAGGCGGGTATGGTTCGGCCTCGAAGGGCGCCGGCCGAATCGGCGCCCGCATTCGGGGTGGTCGCCATGACCTCTGCCAAGTCGCCGGCGGAAGAGGTGCTGGTACTGGAGGAATTCCTGCCGTACCGGCTGAGCCTGCTCGCGAACGTCGTCGCCCGGGGCTTCACGCGCCTGTGCTCCGAGCGGCTCCGCCTCAGCCTGCCGGAATGGGAGGTGCTGGCCGTGCTCGGCCGGTACGGCACGCTGACCTCGGCGGAGGTCTGCGAGCGCGCCGACATGCACAAGACGATGGTGTCGCGGGCGGTGGCCGAGCTGGAGCGGCGCGGCCTGGTGACGCGCCGGGTCAACCGCGCCGACCGGCGGGAGGCCTTGCTTTCGCTCACCGACCCCGGCCGGCGCACGCACGGCCAGATCCTGCCGCTGGCGCGCAGCTATGCCAGACAACTGACCACCGAACTGTCCGACGTCGACCTGGCGACATTCGACCGCGTGGCGGCAACCTTGCGCCGCCGTTCGGACGTCGTCGCCTCGACCGGCGCGTAAACGGGTCGGGCCGGGGGAAGCAACCCAACCATCGTCACCTCCGCCAGCGCCGCGGGAACCGTCGCGGGTGATGGCGGAGCGACCTGTCGCCACCCGGATCGACAACGTCCGTTCAGCGCCCGGCGGAGACGGTCACCTCCGTGCCGAGCATGTAGCTGGCGGCGTCCGACAGCAGGAACATCACCACGTTCGCCAGTTCCTCGGGCGCCGCGGCGCGGCCGAGCGGGATGAACGGCGCGATCCGGGCGATCCGGTCGGGCGGGTTCATGTCGGTGGCGATCAGGCCGGGGTTGACGCAGAGCACCCGGATGCCCTCGCGCGCCACTTCCAGCGCCAGTCCGTACGACATAGCGATCACCGCCGCCTTGGAGGCCGCGTAGTGCACCCGTTCGCCGGCCGCGCCCAGCCGGGCGGCCACCGAACCGATGTTGATGATGACCCCGCCCTCCCCGCCGCGCTCGGTCGACATCCGGCGCACCGCCTCGGCGGCGCACAGGAAGACGCCGGTGACATTGACCTCGAACAGTTCGCGCAGGGCGGCCGGCTGCAGGTCGGCGACCTTCACCGCGCGGCCGCCGTTGATGCCGGCATTGTTGACCAGGCCGGCGATGCGGCCATGCCGGGCGGCTTCGGCGAACAGGCGGGAAACATCGTCCTCGCGCGCGCAGTTGGCCTGCACCGCGGCCGCACGGCCGCCGGCGGCTTCGATGTCGCGCACCACGGCGGCGGCGGCTTCGGCCCGCGCCACGTAGGTGAGAACCACCACCCAGCCCAGTGCCGCCGCCTGGCGCGCCACCGCGGCGCCGATGCCGCGACTGCCGCCGGTGACGATGAGAACCTTGTCCATTGCCCGTTCCTTTGTGCGGATGGCCCCGGCGATGCCA
>CAIMEK010000513.1 GCA_903839965.1 uncultured Acetobacteraceae bacterium
CCCCGCCGACCGCACCCTCGCCGCCCGGCTGGCCGCCGGCTTCGGGCTCACGGACACGGCGATCACGGTGGCGCGGCGGGCCGGGCGCGACGGCGTCACCCTGCTGCAGACCGGCTGGCCGGCGGCGGCCGATGTGCCGCCCGAGGCCGGCGTCGACCCGGCGCTCGTGTTGGGCGTCATCCGCCAGGAGAGCAGCTTCGACGGCACCACCATCAGCCCGGTCGGCGCCCGTGGACTGATGCAGCTGATGCCCGGCACCGCCTCGCTGATGGCGCGCAAGCTCGGCCTGCGCGGCTCCGTTGCGGTGCTGACCGGCAATCCGCGCACCAATGTCCGGCTCGGCTCCGCCTACCTGCGCGAGTTGCTCGACCAGTACGGCGGCAGCATTCCGCTGGCGGTCGCCGCTTACAACGCCGGCCCCACGCGGGTGCGCGACTGGCTCGCCGTCAATGGCGACCCGCGCACCGGCAGCACCGCCATGATCGACTGGATCGAGCTGATCCCGTTCGGGGAAACCCGCAACTACGTGCAGCGGGTGGTCGAGAACCTGATGGTCTACCGCGCCCGCCGCGACGACCCGACGCCGGACCCGGTGGTGCCAGCCATGCAGGAAGCCAGGCGCGTTCCATGATCGTGCGCGCTGTCGCGGCCTGGGGATGGTGGCGCTGAGCGCTTTCCTGCCATGAGCCCGGCCCGGTGGGTGGCGAGCTTCGGCGGATCGGGGTTGGCGCCGGTGGCGCCCGGCACCGCGGGCTCGCTGGTGGCGCTGCTGCCGGGGCTGGTGCTGCTCTGGGTCGGGCCCGCGGCACTGGCGGTGGGCGTGGTGGTGGTGGCGGCGGTCGGGCTGTGGGCGATCCGGGCGGCGGGCGCGGGCGACGATCCGGGTTGGGTGGTGATCGACGAAGTGGCGGGGCAGTGGATCGCGCTGCTCGGCCTGGCGCACCCGTCCCTGCTCGGCGCCCTGGCGGCGTTCGCGGCGTTCCGGCTGTTCGATGTGGCAAAGCCCGGACCGGTGGGCTGGGCGGAGCGCCTGTCGGGAGCGACCGGCGTGATGGCCGACGACGTGGTGGCGGGGGTGCTGGCGGCAGCCGTGGTCGGGGCAATACGCTGGGGGGTGCCGGGGGTGCTGGAGTGAACGGGATGACCGATGGCGAAGCGGCGGCATCGGTGCTGGCGGTCTGTCGGGCGGCGGGGCTCACGGTAGCGACCGCGGAGAGTTGCACGGGCGGGATGATCGCCGCGGCGCTGACCGACATCGCCGGCAGCTCCGACGTGGTGGACCGCGGCTTCGTGACGTATTCGAATGCGGCGAAGGCCGAGATGCTCGGCGTTCCGGCGGCCTTGATCGCCGCCGCGGGAGCGGTGAGCGAGGCGGTGGCTCGGCGGATGGCCGAGGGCGCGCTGGAACGCTCGCCGGCCGACCTTGCCGTGGCGGTCACCGGCATCGCCGGGCCGGGGGGCGGCAGCGCCGACAAGCCGGTGGGACTGGTGTGGTTCGGCCTGGCCCGGCGCGGCCGGCCGACGCAGGCGCTGCGCCACGTGTTCCCGGGCGATCGCGCCGCGGTGCGCCGGGCCACCGTGGCGGAGGCGCTACGGCTGCTGCTGGCGGCGGCGACGGGTTGCTAATCGACTAATCGGACGGGGGCGGCGGGATCGGGGCGGGCTTGACCAGCAGCAGCGTCAGCGGGGTGGCGATGAAAAAGCACAGCCCCATGACCAGCAGCACGTCATTGTAGGCCAGCGTCAGCGCCTCGCGGCGCACCAGCAGCGCCACCGTCCGCAGCGCCGCCTGCGATGCGGCGGGGCCCAGCGTGTGCGCGTAGAACTGGGTCAGCCCGCCCAGCAGGCGCGCGGCGGGCGGGCGCGCCCAGGTGACCTGCTCGACCAGGTGCAGCCAGTGGGTCGCGGTGCGCGTGGTGCCCAGCGTGCCGAGCGTGGCGATGCCGATGGCGCCGCCCAGGTTGCGCATCGTGTTGATCAGGCCCGAGGCGTTCTTCAACGCATCGGGCGGCAGCCGGCCGAGCGCGAGCTGGTTCACCGCCAGGAACAGGAACATCAGCGAGAACCCGCGCAGCGCCTGCGCCCCCATGATCTCCCAGGTGCCGGACTGGCTGGTCAGCTCGGCCATCCACCAGCAGGAACCGCCGAAGCAGAGCAGGCCGAAGGTAGCCAGGCGGCGCAGGTCGATGAGGTTGGAAAGCCGGCCGGCGATCGGCGCGGTGAGGAACATGGCAATGCCGGTGGCGAACATCGCCTTGCCGATCTCGAAACTGTCGTAGTGGCGGACCTGGCTGAGGAACAGCGGCACGATGTAGACCGCGCCATACAGGCCGACGCCGATCACCCCCATGAACAGGCAGCCCAAGGCGAAATTGCGGTCGCCGAACGCGCGCAACTCCACCAGCGGAGCGGGATGGGTGAACATGCGGTAGAAGAACAGCACCGCGGCCACCGCCGACAGCACCGCAAAGAACAGGATGGTGTTGTCGGAGAACCAGTCGTTGCGGTTGCCTTCCTCCAGCACGTATTCGAGGCTGCCCAGGAAGGCGGCCATGAGTGCGAGGCCGAAATAATCAAACCGGCGCAGCAGGCTGTGGTCGGCTCGGTCGATGTCGATGAGCATCCATACGCTGGTGGCCACCGCCAGGCCGACCGGCAGGTTGATCAGGAACACCCAGTGCCAAGAAAACGCCTGGGTCAGCCAGCCGCCGAGGCTCGGGCCGATGGTGGGCGCCAGCGTCGCGGTCAGGCTCACCATCACCTGGATCTGCGTGCGCCTCCGGCCCGGGAACAGCAGGAACGCGGTGGCGAACACCGTCGGGATCATCGCCCCGCCGATGAAGCCCTGCAGCGCCCGCCACAGGATCATTTCGCCGAGCGAGGTGGACGAGGCGCACAGCGCGGAGAACAGCGTGAACCCCAGGGCGCTGAGCGTGTACAGCACACGCGTCGACAGCGCCCGCGACAGCCAGCCCGAGAGCGGGATCATGACGATCTCGGCCACCAGGTAGCTGGTCTGCACCCAGGATGCCTCGTCGGGGCTGGCGGCCAGGCCGGCCTGGATGTCGGCGATCGAGGAGCTGACGATCTGGATGTCCAGGATGGCCATGAACATGCCCACGACCATGCACATGAAGCCGACCCAGTCGCGCCAGCCGCGGGCCTCGCTCACTTGAAGCCGAGCGTGGCGGCGGCGCAGCCGAACACGCCGCGCTTGTCACCGCCGGGATCGCGGGTGTCGACCTGCGCGATCACCGACAGCCCCGCGCGCAGCCAGCCTGCCACCTCGGCGGCCTGGCGGTCGAGCACGAGCTTCACCGGCACCCGCTGCACCACCTTGGTGAAGTTGCCGGTGGCATTCTCCGGCGGCAGCAGCGAGAACAACGCGCCGGTGCCGGGCGCCAGGCTGTCCACCCGCCCCACCACGGCGGCGGCGGTGTCGATGTCCGGGGTCAGCCAGACGCGCTGGCCGGGCCGCATGCGGCGCAGCTGGGTTTCCTTGAAGTTGGCCACCACGAACAGGTCGGCCGGCGGCGGCGCCAGCGCGATCAGCTGCTGGCCGGCCTGCACGTGCTGGCCGAGTTGCGCCGCCCGGTTGCCGACGATGCCGTCGAACGGCGCGCGGATGGTGGTGTAGCTCAGGTTGTTGGCGGCCAGCCGCGCGGCGGC
>CAIMEK010000514.1 GCA_903839965.1 uncultured Acetobacteraceae bacterium
AGGCAAGATCATCAAGGAGAACTTCGGCGCGACCCTGATTGACATCGGGGACGGCGTCGCGTGCCTCGAGTTCCACACGAAGATGAACGCCATCGACGACGACATCGTCAAGATGATGATGGACTCGCTGGACGAGGTCGAGGCGAACTTCGAGGGTCTCGTGGTCGCGAACCACGCGGACAACTTCAGCGTCGGCGCGAACATCGCCATGGTCCTGATGGCTGCCGAGATGGGCAACTGGGACATGCTGGGCGAGGTCGTGACCGGCCTGCAGACCGCGAACATGCGCGTCAAGTACTGCCCGAAGCCCGTCGTGACCTGCCCGGCGGGCATGGTCCTGGGCGGCGGCTGCGAGATCAGCATCCACGGCCACATCCAGGCCGCGGCCGAGCTGTACATGGGCCTGGTCGAGGTCGGCGTCGGCGTGATCCCCGCCGGCGGCGGCTGCAAGGAAACGCTGTGCCGCTGGCTGGCGAACGTGCCGGCCGACATGCAGGGAATGTCCCGCATGCCCTACATCATGAAGGCGTTCGAGAACATCGCCACGGCGAAGGTCTCCCGGTCGGCCGAAGAGGCGCGGAGCCTGGGCTACCTGAAGCCGTCCGACCTGATCTCGATGGCGCGCGAGCGCCAGATCGGCGACGCGAAGCAGCGCGTGCTGGGCATGGCCCGCACCGGCTATCGCAAGCCGAACCCGCCGGACTACCTGGTCCTTCCCGGTGCGAACGGCGTGGCGCTGTTCGAGGCCGGCCTGCTGCAGTTCGGGGCCGGTGGCTTCGCGACGCCGTACGACGTGGTCGTCGGCCGCAAGGTCGCCCACATCCTGTCCGGCGGCGACATCCGCCCGAACTCGGTCGTCACCGAGCAGCACATCCTGGACCTCGAGAAGGAGGCGTTCCTGTCGCTGTGCGGCGATGAGCGCACCCAGGCGCGCATCAAGCACATGCTGGAAAAGGGCAAGCCGCTCCGGAACTAGGCATGATTCTGGGAGGCAGGGCCCCTGGTCGGGCCCGCCTCCCGTTTGGCGCGCGATGAAACGCGCGCCCTGAAGGAGGATGTTGGAGATGAGAAACGTTTACATCGTTTCGGTCGCACGAACCGCAATCGGCCGGGCCATCAAGGGCACGCTGAAGGACACCCGCCCCGAGGATCTGGGCGGCACCGCGATCAAGGCGGCCGTGGCCCGCGCCGGCCTGCCGGCCAACGGTCTGGACGCGAAGGAAGAAGCGATCATCGACGACGTGATCATGGGCTGCGCGATGCCGGAAGGCACGCAGGGCATGAACATCGCGCGCATGGCGGCCTACTTCGGCGGCCTGCACTACAAGGTCCCGGCCGTGACCGTGAACCGGTTCTGCTCGTCCGGCCTGCAGGCGATCGCCATGGCCGCGCAGAACATCGGCGCCGGGTACAGCGAAGTCATCGTCGCCGGCGGCGTCGAGAGCATGTCGACCGTCCCGATGGGCGTGTACAACCTGCTGCCGAACCCGACCCTGATGCAGGTTTCCCCGGAAGTCTACACGCCGA
>CAIMEK010000515.1 GCA_903839965.1 uncultured Acetobacteraceae bacterium
CCGCCCCGCCGGTCGTCGTCGTGACATGGAACAGGTCGGGCGCCAGGCGCGCCACGACGCCGTCGTCCGTGATGAAGCCGGCCTCGTTGAGCAGCACGCCGTAGCGGCAGCGACCCACCGCAAGGCGCTGGAACGGGTTCACGTACATCCGCTCGAGGAACGCGGCGGCATCGGGGCCCACCACCTCGATCTTGCCGAGCGTCGAGGCATCGAACAGGCCGGCCGCCGTGCGCACCATGCGGCACTCGCGGCCGACGGCGGCCTGCATGTCTTCGCCGGGCTCGGGAAAGCAGCGGGCGCGCTTCCACAGCCCGACATCCTCGAACACGGCGCCCCGTTCGGCCGCCCAACTGTCGATGGGGGTGCGCCGAACCGGGTCGAACAGGTCGCCGCGGCTGCGCCCGGCCAGCGTTCCGAACGTGACCGGCGTGCAGGGGTGGCGGAAGCTGGTGAAGCCGACCTCCGGAACCGGCTTGCCAAGGTGCTCGGCGACGATCGCCAGCGCGTTGAGGTTGGAGGTCTTGCCCTGGTCGGTCGCCATGCCGGTGGTGGTGTAGCGCTTGACGTGTTCGATCGAGCGGAAACCTTCCCGGACCGCCAGCAGCAGGTCCTTCGATGTGACGTCGTGCTGGAAGTCCACGAAGGCATGCGCCGGAGGCCGCTCGGCCGGGCACGCCCCGATCGTGCCGGACCAGTCCATCGCGCTTTCGGTCGCCGCGAAGCGTCGCTCGGGTGGCCGCGTGCCGGAGGCGGCCATGGCTCCGGCCGCGTGGCCGTCGTCGAGCGCGGCGGCCAGGCCGAATGCGCCGCGGCATGCCCCGGCCTGAAGTTCGTGCTGGGCGGATTGTTCGGGCAGGAACGCCTGCGCCGCTTCGCTCCAGCGCAACGTGCCGCGCGACTGCGAGAACAGGTGCACCGACGGCGTCCAACCGCCCGACATGAGCACCACGTCGCAGCGGATGGTGCGATCCGCCACGACCGCTCCCTGCCCCTGCACCCGCCCCAGCTGCACGCTGGCAACCCGGAGGCGGCCGGTGCTGCCCAGCAGCGTCGTCGCCGGCATGATCGGCAGGCCCGCGGCGCGGGCGGCCGCGATCGCCGCTCCCTCCGGACGCCGCCGCAGATCGGCGATGGCGGCGATCTCGACGCCCGCCCGGTGCAGGTCAAGCGCCGCCGCGTAGGCGGTGTCGCACGAGGTGGCCACGACCGCCCGCCGGCCGACCCTGACGCCGTAGCGGTTCAGCCAGGTGCGCGCGGCATCGGCCAGCAGGATGCCGGGGCGATCGTTGCCGTCGAACACCAGGGGCCGCTCGACCGCGCCGGTGGCCAGCACGACCTCTTTCGCCCGGACCTGCCAGAGCCGCTCGCGGGGCAGGTCCGGCGGCGGATGCGCCAAATGATCGGTGCGGCTCTCGGCCAGGGCGACGAAATTCTGGGCGAAATAGCCGAAGGCCTGGGTGCGCGGCAGCAGGCGCACGCGCCGGTGGCGGCCGAGCGCGGCGAGCGCCTGGTCGCGCCATTGAAGGGCCGGCTGGCCGTCGATGGTCGCCTCGGCTGCCGCGAGCAGCGAGCCCCCCATCTCCGCCTGCTCGTCGCACAGCATGACCCGGGCGCCGCTTTCGGCCGCGGCGATGGCGGCGGCAAGCCCGGCGGGCCCGGCGCCCACCACCAGCACGTCGCAATGGGCGAACCGGCTGGCGTAGCGGTCGGGGTCGGGGGAAGCCGGCGCCTCGCCCAGGCCGGCGGCACGGCGGATGAGCGGTTCGTAGAGCAGCTTCCAGGCGCGCGTGGCGCCCAGCAGCTTCGGCCCCATGAAGGTCTTGTAGTAAAAGCCGGCGACGAGCAACGGCGAGAACAGGCTGGTGGCGGCGCCGATGTCGAACCCCAGGGATGGCCAGCGATGCTGGCTCCGGGCGACGAGGCCGTCGTAGAGCTCCACCTGGGTCGCCCGCAGGTTCGGGGTTTCGCGCCCGCCGCCCCGGTCGATGGTCACGAGGGCGTTCGGCTCCTCCGATCCCGCGGCGAGAAGGCCGCGCGGCCGGTGGTACTTGTAGGACCGCCCGAGCAGATGCACGCCATTGGCCAGCAGCGCCGAGGCCAGCGTGTCGCCCGCAAGCCCTTGATAGGCCCTGCCGTCGAAGCTGAAGCCGAGCGGTTTCGAGCGCTCGACGCGGCCCCCGGACGGCATGCGGAACGGCGCCGTCATGGCCTGGGTTCGCCCACCCGCCAGGTCGCCACGATGCGGTCGCTCACCGTGTCGCGCAGGCCGTTGAAGAACCGGCCACAGCCATGGACATGGCGCCAGCGCTCCGCATGGGTTCCGCGCGGATTGGTGCGCAGGTAGAGGAAGTCCGCCCATTCGGCGTCGCTGGCCGCAGCCGGATCGGCCGGGCGGACGATGTGCGCCTCGCCGGCGTAGCGGAACTCGATCTCGGGCCGCGCCATCTCGCAATACGGGCAATGGATCAGCAGCATCGAAGCACTCTCAATGGGCAACGGCGGCGGCGGCGGCCTCGTCGATCAGCCGGCCGGTGGTGAAGCGATCGAGCGCGAAAGGCGCGGCGATGGGGTGCGGCGCGTCACCCGCGATCGTCGCGGCGAAGACGTGCGCCGCGCCGGGCGTCGCCTTGAAGCCGCCGGTGCCCCAGCCGCAGTTGACGTAAAGGCCGGCCACCGGGGTCTTGCCGATGATCGGCGAGCGGTCCGGGGTCACGTCGACGATGCCGCCCCAGGTGCGCATCACGCGCAGTCGCCGAAGCACGGGGAACAGCTCGCAGATGGCATCGAGCGTGTGGGTGGTGATGTGCAGCCCGCCGGTCTGGCTGTACGACGTGTAGGCGTCGGTGCCCGCGCCGATGACCAGGTCGCCCTTGTCGGATTGCGAGATGTAGGCGTGCACCGTGTTCGACATCATCACGCACGGGATCACCGGCTTGACCGGCTCGGAAACCAGCGCCTGCAGGGGATAGCTTTCGAGCGGCATCCTGACGTCGGCCATCGCCATCACCACCGAGGTGTGGCCGGCGGCGGCGACGCCGATCTTTTTGGTCCTGATGCTGCCGCGCGTCGTCTCCAGGGCCTCCACCGCGCCCGCGCGGTCGCGGCGGATGGCGGTGACCGCGCAGTTCTGCAGGATGTCCACGCCGAGCGCGCTCGCCGCACGGGCATAGCCCCAGGCCACCGCATCGTGGCGTGCG
>CAIMEK010000516.1 GCA_903839965.1 uncultured Acetobacteraceae bacterium
CCCAGATCGACGACGCCTCATCGCCGCCGTAGTTCACCCGGCGGGATCGCCCGATATTGGCGTACAGCAGCGCCACCGCGCGCGCCTGGCCGGTGGCCACCGCCAGCACCGCCTCGATGATCCCGATCCCCGACATGCGGCCATGTGGCGGCAAAGTGAGCGACCAGCGCGGGTCAATGCCCAGCACCTCGCCCATCCGCGCGTAATAGGGAATGCGACAGGTGACGAGCCCGTCGATCTCGCTCTTGTCGATGCCGCCATCCTCCAGCGCATTGCGGAAGGCATGCGCGGCCAGCCCGTACTCGTCAGTCTCGGGAAAGCTGCCATAGGCGGTGTTGCCCACGCCTATGACAGCGGCCTGGTTGCTAAGCGACTTCGTTGCGTATGTCACTGACGTCTCCCATCACAGGGCTTGCGGTGGATGCTTCCGATCGAGGTGGTCGATTCCACCCTGGGCCTCAGGAAAGCCCGGTTGGTCCAATACGGTAGATGCTCGCCGCGGTTTTGCTGAAAAGCGCGGCCTTCTCCTCGGCCGAGGCGCCGGCGGCAATCCGCTTGAACGCGTTCCAGACAGCGCGGTAACTGCCCGATACCCGGTCCACGGGAAAATTGCTCTCGAACATGCAGCGTCCCACGCCGAACATTTCGATGCAGGCATCGAACCAAGGCCGCCACGCTTCGACGAGTTCGACGGAAGAAACGGGATCCATCCGTTTCTCAAAGCCGAAACCGCAAAGCGGCATGCCCAGCCCGCCCAGCTTGACATGGAAATTGGGGTAACGCGCGAGCGCCTGCATGTCACGGGCCCAGGCCGCGCAAACCTCGGCCTGCCGCGGGGCGTAGCTACCGATGCCGATGCGCCCGCCGATATGGTTCAGCACCACCCTGGCCTCCGGGTGCCCCTCCATCAGATCGACCAGCTCCGGCAGTTGCGGATGGTAAAGCCAGGCGTCGAAGCTGTAGCCGCGGCGCTGCAGTTCGGCGAAGCCGTCGCGGAAACGCGCATCGAGGAGCAGGCCCGGCGAAGGGTGAACGCGGACCTCCTTGTCATGCGTCGCCATCTGCCGAATGCCGCAAAACCGCCCGCCGCCGGCGCGTTCGAGTGCGTCCAGAACCGGCCCCAGCGCCTCTCCCAGGCGCAGGTCCGCATGGCCGACAATGCCGGCACAGAGCCGCGCCGGCCCGAAGTTCCCGCTGGCGCTGACCGCGGCGACGCCATTGACGAATTCGACCTCGCCGACCGGACGCATCGCTTCGGGCCCGTCGGTGCGGTACATGGCGCCGCATTCCATGAACACGGTGGCGCGGATGTTATGCCCGCTGCGCGTGTCGGCGAGCAGTTCGTCGAACAGATAGCGCGGCCTGTGGTCATCCCAAAGATGGTGGTGTGCATCGATGATGGGCAGGTCGGGATCGAGGATTTCCTCCTCGTCCCCTCCCCCGCTCATGTTGGCGAACCGCAGATCAACCACCGTAGGCGCCCTGCGTGTTGACGTAGGCGGTGTAGACCGAACTGCAGGAGGCCATGAACAACCGGTTGCGCCAGCGTCCGCCTAAGCAGAGGTTGGCACAGCGCTCCGGCAGGTGGATGTGGCCGATCGGCTCGCCCTCCGGGTTGAACACCCGTACGCCGTCCAACGCCTCGTTCATGCCCCAGCCGCACCAGAGATTGCCATCGACGTCGCAGCGGAATCCGTCCGGCGTGCCGCCATCGGCGTCGATGAGAACCCGCTTCGCAGCGAGGGCTTTGCCGTTCTCCACGACATCGAACGCGACGATTTTCTGCTGGCCGCGCGACTCCACGATGTAGAGCTTCGATTCGTCGGGCGAGAACGCCAGGCCGTTCGGGCCGTCGATTCCGTCGGCCACCACCTGGACCTCGTCCCTCGCCGGGTCGAGGCGATAGACTCGTTCCGGCAGTTCCTGCGCGGCCTTCGCCCCCTGGTAGTAGCCGACGATGCCGAAGGTGGGATCGCTGAACCAAATGCTGCCGTCCGATTTGCATACCACGTCGTTCGGCGAGTTCAACCGCTTGCCCTCGAAGCGGTCGAGCAGCACGGTGATGCCGCCGTCGTACTCGGTCCGGGTGACGCGGCGTTCGCCGTGCTCGCAACTGATCAGCCTTCCGCAGCGGTCGCGCGTGTTGCCGTTGGCGTTGCCCGAAGGCTTGCGGAATATCGTCGTCGTCGTGGTCTCTTCATCCCAGCACAGGATGCGGCTGGTCGGAACATCGCTCCAGAGCAGGCTGTGCATGTCACCCAGCCAGACCGGGCCTTCCGCCCAGTGGCACCCCGTGGCGATCCGCTCCACCGTGCCCGAGGCCAGGCGGAGCCGATTGAACGAAGGCTGCAGCGTGCGGAAGGCCGGATCCGGACAGCGGACGACCGGCGTCATCGCGGCTAGGTTTTCGCGTGTCACCGGTCGGCCTCTTACGCTTTCGGCCAGATTGGCGTAGCGGTCGCGACGCTCGCCGGATAGATCGGCTTGGGAACGCCATTCTGCCACTGGATGATCACAAGTTGCGCGTCGACCAAACGGCCTTTCGGATCGAACTTGAGATGACGGCTGGGAATGAACTTGGCCGGTCCCTCGTCCTTTAGATCGATGTTGCGAAGGACCTCGGCAACCTTGCGACGGTCGGCGACCCCGGCGCGCTCAAGAGCTTCTTTCAGGATCATCATGTCAATGTACGTCATGAACGCATCCTGATTCAGCCAGGGCTCCTTTGTGCGTTCGATGAAACGACGGTTGACCTCGTCCTGACCTTTCCCGGGCCAGTTCGCGACGAGCACCATGCAGCCCTGGATAATGTTGACGCCGATTGTTTGCGCAAGCTCCGGCGCGCCCAGTTGGCCACCCATGCCCATCTTCGGCAGCTGGTCTGCCCCGAGATGGTACTCGTTGCACTTATCCAACACGAGTTTCATGTCGCCGATGGTGGACATCGGCAGCAGCAGCAGCTGTGGGCGACCGCCGCGAACGTGCTGCACGATCGAGGTTGCGTCGGACAACGGCGGCGTGAACGTTTCGTCCGCCACCAGCGTCAGGTTGTTGTCCTTGAGCGCAAACGCGCGCACAGGCTTCAGAAAACTCACTTCGGAAGCCGTGTTGTCGGCGACAATGGCGATCGTCGTGGGTGCCTTGCCGGTGGCTTGCTTTGCAATGTCGACGTAGACCGGGATTGCGATGAGCGCTTGCTGGTCAGCGGTCGGCGACATCTGGAAGATGTAGCGGAACCCGCGATCGGTGATGGCGTCGGAATATGACAGCGTCAGCCACGGAATCTCTGCACGCTCGGTGACTTCGGTAACTGCGAGTGTAAAACTGCTCAGCCAGGCGCCGCTGCCGCCGACCAGGTCCGGGTTCTGCGCCACCATGCGTTTCGCCGCATCGGTCGCCTTTTCAGTGCTGTCGCCGGCATCGTAGACGATCAGCTCCATCTTGGCGCCGCCCATGGACTTGATGCCGCCGGACTCGTTGATTTCCGCTATGGCCATCTGGGCACCGCTCAGACTCATTTGGCCGGGGCGTGCCCAGGGGCCGGTCATCGGTGACAACACCGCGACCTTAACCGTCTTCGGCGCCTGCGCCCGAACGCGGCCGCCGACAACGGCAGCGGCACCGGTCGCCGCGCCGAGCTTGAGCGCCGTCCGGCGCGGGATCCTGTTCGATGTCGTCATGGGCGTTTCCCTCCTTGTCATGGCCAGATCCGTCAGATGGCGCCGCGCCCGAGATAGGAGCGGCGCACCCTGTCGTCATGCATCAGCGTGTCGTACGAGCCCTCAAGCACGATGCGCCCGGTCTCCAGCACATAGCCGTTGTCGCATAGCTCCAATGCCTCGGCCGCGCGCTGCTCCACCAGCAGTATGGTCAGGCCATCCTGCTGGTGGATATTCGAAATGCATTCCAGGATCATGTCGGCAACCGCCGGGGCGAGCCCTAGGGTCGGTTCGTCCAGCATGAGCAGGCGCGCGCCGCATGCGAGCCCGCGGCCGATTGCAAGCATCTGCTGCTCGCCGCCCGACAGCGTGCCGGCGACCTGCTTTTGGCGTTCGGCGAGGCGCGGAAACAGTTCGTAGATGCGCTCGCGCATCCGCGGCCAGTTGCGCTGAGCATCCGCCGGATAGGCGCCCATCTCCAGGTTGTCCACCACCGTCATGGTCTTGAACACCTGGCGCCCTTCCGGGACGTGAGCGATGCCGATATGCGCCCGCATCGAGGCTGGAAGTGCCAGCAGGTCCTTGCCTTCGAACCGCACACTGCCGTGCCGCGCCGGCACGACACCACAGATCGTCTT
The DNA here is from genome assembly GCA_903839965.1 of uncultured Acetobacteraceae bacterium. Classification (GTDB taxonomy): domain Bacteria; phylum Pseudomonadota; class Alphaproteobacteria; order Acetobacterales; family Acetobacteraceae; genus Rhodovastum. Next base: position 4,298 of record CAIMEK010000516.1, read on the forward strand.
GAACAGCGTCGACTTGCCGGCGCCGTTCGGACCCACGACTGCGACGAACTGACCTTCGCCAATGTGCAGCGACACTTCCTGCAACGCGCGCACACCGCCATAGGCGACGGAGAGCCCCTCTATATCGAGCATTTCGCGGCCCACTTGCTTCCCAGATAGGCTTCCACGACGCGCCGGTCCTCCACGACCTCGTGCGGAGTACCACTGGCAAGGACGCGGCCGTGGTCCAGCACCACAAATTCGTCGGCGATCCTGAGCATCGCGTGCATAGTGTGCTCGATGATGGCGATGGTCATGCCCTCGTCGCGCAGGCGATGCAGCACGGCCAGGATGTCGTCGCACTCGTCGTGGCTGAGCCCGGCCAGCGTTTCATCGAGCAGCAGCACACGCGGGTTGCCGGCGAGGGCGCGTGCCAGTTCCATCAGCCGCAGGTGCTGGTTGGTCAGGCTTCCCGCCGGAACCCCCGCCGAGCGACGCAGGCCGGTGCGATCCAGCGCGAACAGGGCCATCTGTTCGGCGTCCGCGCCATGGAACCCGGCACCGTACGCTCCGACAATCACGTTCTCAAGCAACGACAGCCGCGGGAAGCAGCGCACCACCTGGAAGGTACGCCCGATACCTGCGCGGGCAATCTGGTAGAGCGGCCGTCCCTGCAGCGCTTCCCCGGCCAGCGTCACCGTTCCCCTATCCGGGCGCAGCACGCCGTTCACCAAGTTGAACAGCGTCGTCTTGCCGGCGCCGTTCGGGCCGATGATGCCAAGGATGCGGCCCGGATAGACGCTCATGCTGACATCATCCACCGCCACCAGTCCACCGAAAGCCCTGGTCAGACCATCGACCTTCAGCAGCGGCTGGTCACCGGTGGCGGCAGGGCGCAGAACCGGAGGATCGGCGGGCACCGGGTCGAGCGACGGAAGCGGCAGCGGATGGCGTAGCTTCCAGCGATCGTGAACTTTCCAGTAAACCCCCTCAGGCGCCACCAGCATCACCACGATGATTGCCAGGCCATACACCACACCCTGGATGCCGGGAATGATGTTGCCGAGATGCGCCTGCAATGTCTCCGAAAGCGGAACAAGCACGACAGCGCCGATCAGTGGCCCCCAATAGGTGGCGACGCCGCCAAACAGCGTAATCACCAACGGCTGCGCCGAGGTCAGCATGCCGAACACGGCTTCCGGGGTCACCACCAGCAGCACACAGGCGTAGAGACCGCCCGCCGCGGCTGCCATCGCACCACTGATCGCGATCGCCTGCAGCTTGAGCCGTCGCGCATTCAGCCCGGCTGCTTCCGCTGCCAACTCGTTTTGCCTAAGCGCCATCAGGCACAGGCCGAAACGCGAATTCTCCACCAGCATGGTCAGCGCCACGGCGATGACCAGTAACCCCGCCGCCACCAACATGTCGAGGCGGCCGTCGGAAAACTGCAGCCAAACCGCCGGGTTTGTCCGATGCATCGGGAGCGGCATTTCCTGGAAGCCCAGGAACTGCATCACGTAGAGCAGCACCAGTGGATAACAAAGCATCGACAGGGCAAAGTAGTGCCCGCGCAGGCGGAATGTCGGCAGCCCGATCAGCACTGCCGCAAGCGCACCCAGCGCCGCGCCAAGCGGAATGCCGAGCCAGGGCGTGAGGGAAAGGTAGGTCATTCCCATCACGACCGTATAGGCGCCGATCCCGATGAACACCGCGTGACCGAAGGAACCAAGTCCGCAGTAGCCGGAAAACACGTTCCAGGAAAGGGCGGCCGTCGCCCAGATCGGCACCAGCGTCAGCATGAGTTGGTAGTAGCTGTTCTGCACCAGCGAACCCGCGGCGACATAGACCGCCAGCACGATCGCAAATACCTTCGCGTCATGGCGCAGCCGCTGACCGGCGCCGGGCCGAAGAAAGCCCATTTCCGATGAGGAATGTCCGCTGGTCATGCCCGTTCCACCGATTGGCCAAACAATCCTTGCGGACGCAGGATGACGATCAGCAGGAAGACCACGAAAATCGTAGCATTTTGCAACTGCGGTGGCAGCACCAGGCTGGAAAGTTGTTGCACGCAACCGATCGTCAGACCGCCCCAGAATGCGCCGAGAATGCTACCCAGACCGCCAAGGACCACCCCCGCATACATGATAATCACGAAGTCAATACCGATGAACGGTGTGAAGGAGAGAGAGCTTGCAATCAATCCTCCGGCCACCGCGGTGACGGCGCTTCCGAGGCCGAAGGCAATGCCGTGGGCGCGGCCGACATCGACCCCCGTGTAGGTCGCGGCCGCGGGATTGTCCGCCGCCGCCCGCAACGAGCGACCCAGCCGTGTTCGTTCCAGCAGCAAATAGAGCGCGACCGCCACCGCTACCGCCACCAAGCAGGAAATGACCCGCGCCTTGTTGAGAAATAGTTCGGCGTCGCCCACGCCGGTCTCGAAGCTCCAGGCGCTGGAGGACAGCGGCGAGAGCACCGAACGTGGCCTGGAGCCGAACACAATCAGGCCGCCATTCTGCAGCACCAGCGACAGGCCAAGGGTAACGATGATCTGGCCGAAATTTCCTTCATCCAGGCTGCCCAGCGTGCGCAGCCCGGAAACCCGGGCCAGCAGGAAGCGATGAATCAATACCCCGCCAACGAACATCAATGGCCCGACCAGGATTGCCGCAGCGACCGGTGCGGCAATCCCGAGAAACGCCAGGACACCCCAGCCGGTGACCAAGTAGTACGCGATGTACATGCCCAGCATCAAAAGCTCGCCCTGGGCGAAGTTGACCACGTTCATCACACCGAAGATCAACCCCAATCCGCTGCACATCAGTCCGTACATGCAGCCGATGGTGAGCCCAGCGGCGAGCGCGTTGATCAGGTTCTCGAACAGGATCGAAGGGTCGCCCATCACGCCAACCCGCGGCGCGGCGTCGTGGCGCCGCTCGTAATTGCGTGACGTAGCCGCCCTGATATCTCCATAAGCATTTTGTTGAACGTATCCTCGGCAACGGCGGTCGGGGGAACCGCTATCTTCACCTTAACACAGAACGTAACTGTTACACGACATGCACCGTCTGGGAATGTCGCCGGTGCAATGAAAGGGGTGGAGCCGCTTGCATCGCAAGGCCAAGACTCACAAACGTCATCTGCTTTCCACACGAATGCATGATGCATTACCTGGATTCGGGTATAAATCGAGGCCTGAGCTGCCGCAAGGGAATATTCCTTCCACAGAACCATCGCAACCGGCCGAGGACTGCCAGCCGGGCGGGCGGGTCGCGACGGCGCGGCCGAAAGGGCGGCGCCACTAGATCACTCCCTCTTCGGCCAACCGCTCAATCTCTGTCGGCGAGTAGCCAAGCATCGTCTCCAGGATGAACCGGTTGTCCTCGCCATAGCTGGGTGCGCCCCGATCGATCGGGCCGCCGGCATAGGAAGGCGTCCGGCTGAGCTTCACCGGGAATTCCGGCACCGGCCAACGACCGATCTTGGTGCCCGTCACCTCGGTCATCCAGTTCAGCGCACGCAGCTGAGGATCGGTATCGCACCGGTCGGCCGCGGTCTGGCACACGCCCGCCGGAACGCCGGCCGCCTGCAGCCGCGCCATGGCGTCAAACGCGTCGATCGTCGCCGTCCACGCACCCACGGCCTGGTCAAGTGCGTCCTGGTGACGCAGCCTGCTGGCGAGTGTCGCCAAACGCACATCACCACGCAGTTGCAGGCAGTTCGCCACCTCAGTGAACGCCTGCCATTCCGCCTCCTCGAAACAGGCGATGGCCAGCCAGCGATCGCCGCCCTTGCAGCGATACGCGCCATGCGGGGCAGCCGGCTTGAACGGCGAGCGGTTGCCGTAGCGCGTCCACGCACGCCCGTTCGCGGACCAGTCCAGCACCGGCACGGCAGTGTGGAAAATGCCCGCCTCGCACTGCGACGAATCAATCCATTGCCCCTCGCCGGTCCGCTCGCGATGCAGCAGCGCCCCCAGCGTCGCCAGCGCAAACCCGTAGGCGCCCGCCCAGTCCAGGTAGGAATAACCCCACCCCGCAGGCATCGCCGGCTCCGCGATGCCGGACATGTCCGTCGTGCCGGCAAACGAGGCCGCGATCGGTCCCACCGTGCGGATACGCCCATAGCTCCCGACGCCGCCTGTCCCGGACTGTTGAATGTAGATGATGTCCGGCCGGATCGACCTCAGCACGTCGTAGCCGAGGCCAAGCCGCTCGAGCACGCCGGGCGAGAACCCTTCCGCCACGATGTCGGACTGCCGGATCAGGTCCTTGGCGATCTGCAGCCCCTTCGGATGGCGGATGTTGAGCGAAAGCCCACGCTTGCCGGCGTTCTTGTTGTTGAACTGGCCGCCCATGTCGGAGTCGGTCACCCCCTTGAGCGGTGCTGTCGCCGCCTCGCGCGCAGCGCGGCCGCCGACCGGAGCCATCGCCGCCAGCCGGGTGTCCGGGTTGGTCTTCCATTCCACCTTCAGGCTTTCCGCGCCGAGCGAAGCGAGGAACCGGGTGCCGCCGGCGGAGGCGAGGAACCAGGAGAAGTCGAAGATCCGGATGCCGGCAAGCGGGAACGGCGTGCCGTGCGGCGACAGCAACGATGGCGGTCGTGCCGCCGGCCGAGGTTCGTTTCGCGGCGCGGGTGCCGCCAGCACCGCCGCGGTATGCTCGCCAAGCAGCGGGGCGCGCGTGCCGGGTTGCCACGCCGTCGCGGTGCTCAGCCACTTGCTGGTCGGGTAGCGGAACTTGCGGCCAAGCTCCGGGTGTTCGATGTCGCTGAACGTCGCACGCGACAGCCAATGCTCATCAACCGCGTTCTCGTGCGGCTTACGGATCGGCGCCCATAGCAGGCCCGCCGCCTGCGCCTCGCCCCACGGCACATCCGCGTAGCAGAAGGCTCGCACGAAACGCTGGATAATGTCCTGGATATGCTCGCTCTCTTCGGTGCTCGTGACCGAGCCCGGAACGTGCCGGGCGGCAAAATCCGTGTCGCTGGCCGGTGGTTGCAGGTCGGCCGCCATGCCATAGCGTTGCAGGAACGGCACCAGCTTCACCTTGTCGCGCGCCGAGACGCCCCAGCTCATCAGCCAGCGCCCGTCCTTGGTGTAGCTCATGTTCGGGGTATGGGTGGGATGTTCCACCGCGTGCCGGCCGGTCTGCCGGTAGATCGGCGCGCGCCGCATTACCCAGGTGGAGACGTCGACCTCGGTGTTCTTCGATACCGCCTCGTGCACCGCGCTGGAGACATCCTGCCCCTCGCCGGTCCGCTGGCGATGGAACAACGCTGCGGCGATGCCGATCGCGAGTTGTTCGCCGGCGATGTGATAGGCGTGCCACACCTGCGGCGCGATCGGCGGCAGATCGTATTGATTGTCCGGCGTCATGTCGTAGCCACAATTCATCATGACGCCGCCCAACGCCAGATGGATCAGGTCCGATGCCTTCCAATCCTTCCACGGCCCGGTATCGCCGAACGGCGTCAGACGGGCCGTGATCAGGGCCGGGAAGCGCGCGTTGAAAGTTGGCGCGTCGAGGCCGAGCCCGCGCGCGAACCGTCCGCCGGTGCTGTCGAGCAGGATGTCGGCGCCGTCCAGCAGACGCAGGAACTCGTCCGCATTGCTCACCCGGACGGACTTCTTGCCGCGGTTATAGGCCCAGAAGAACAACGAACGCTCCGGGCCTTCCACATCTTCGTAATACGGTCCGATCCGCCGGGTCGGCGAGCCGTTCGCCGGCTCGATCTTGATGACCTCCGCCCCGAGGCCGGCCAGCAGCAGGCCGCAATACTCGCCGAGTTCGTCCGCCGTCTCGATGACGCGCATTCCCTGCAGCATGCCGGGCTTGAGCAAATCGCCAAACGGGTTCTCTGTCATCCGTCTCTCTCTCGCCGGCGTAGCGTCCGGTCCCTCATGATACCGCTATATCTGCTACAGCCAGTATATTTGCTACAGCCAGCGGCCACACGCAATCGTCCGCGCCGACTTCCCGGGTGCAAGTCCATCCGGACCGCGCACACAACATCACGCCTCGGTTTCGGCGAGTTCCATCTTGGGAAGCAGGTTGCCTTCCGCATCCGCCTCGTAACAAATCCGCACGCCGCGGCCGATCCAGCTGCCCTGGGGTTCCTCGCCAATCAGATTGCTGATGACGATAGGCCCTTCCGCGAGTTGTACGGCGACCACGTTGTAGGGCGCGGGATACTCCGGCAAGTACTGGCGATGAAATACCACCCAGGAAAGAATTGTTCCGCGGCCGGAGAGCGGCTGCCACGTGGACTCGAAGCTGAGGCAGTTGGGGCAATTGGGCGCTGGCGGGTAGCGGTACTGGCCGCACTTGTCGCAACGCTGCAGCGACCAGCGTCGGTCGCGAATGGTTTCCCACATCGGCAGGTCATACATGGATAGGACGGCGCGTGAGTAGGCCATGTCCTGCGTCCTCCTAACGGCCGTAAATGACGGACACCGCCTTACCCGCGACGTCCGAGTTATAGTGCACGAATCGGCAGTTCTCGACCTGATGCTCGCCGCACTCGCCACGCACCTGCCGCACCGATTCGACCTGGTGCGCCCAGCCCTGCATGTAGGTTTCCGATAAATGCCCGCCGGCGGTGTTCACCGGCAGCTTGCGGCCGAGCGCGATGCCTTCCTCGACCATGAACCGGCCAACATCGCCGCTACGGCAGTAGCCGTAGCCCTCGAGCGCCAGCGGCACGTGGCACGAAAAACTGTCGTAGATCTGCACTGCGTCGATGTCCTTCGGACCGATCCCGGCCATGTCGAACACCTGCTTGGCGACGCGCTCTTCCGCCGGGCGGTAGAAATCGAGCAGGCGGGGCTCCATGCTCGTTGCCGCGCGGATAAGGTCGTACCGGCCGACACCGTGGATGACCACCGGCGGCTTCTGCCCGGGGCGGACCGGCCGGCCGGCTTCGGTGATGATCAACGCCACGCCGCCGTCGTTGATCAGGCAATAGTCGAACAGGTGCAGCGGCTCGCAGATATAGCGCGAGGCGAGGTAGTCCTCAATGGTGATCCGCTTCTTCATGAGCGCGTGCGGCGTGAGGCTGGCCGCCAGACGCTGCGCCACCGCCACCTCGCCAAGTTGCGCCTCGGTGAGGCCGTGCAACTCCATGAAGCGGCGGCACATCATCGCGTAGAGCGCGCCTTGCGAGGTGTAGCCCCAGGGCGCGTGATAGATGTATGATAGGAAACTGTTGCCGCCCATGGCCTGCGGCCCGCCGTACTGCAGGGCAGAGGAACGTTGGTCGTTGCCGTACACCAGCGCCACGGTGTGGGCGAGCCCGGCATGGATGGCGATGCAGGCATGAATCACCGCCAGCGCGGCTTCTTCCTGTGCCCCCCAGGTCGGGTTCAGGCCGAGCACCTCGCCCATCCGTTCGTAGGCGACGGTGGGACCGACGACCAGCCCGTCGATCTCGTCGCGGGAAATGCAGGCATCCTGCAGCGCGTTGGTGAACGCCTGCGCCGCGTAGCCGTAGGAATCATGCGGCTTGCCGCCGGCGCGCACCTTTGCATGGTCGCCGATGTAGTCGGTCTGGCCGACGCCGATGACGGCGGCGACCTTGGAGAGACCGCTCATTCCAGCACTCCCTCTTCTCGCAAGGCCTGCACGCGCTCGGGCGTGTAGCCAAGCAGGCCTGTCAGAATTTCTTCGTTGTGCTCGCCCAGCAGCGGCGGCCGGCGCAGCGTTACCCGCTCGCCGTCCAGCAGGAACGGCGGCGACGTGAAGCGGCTCTCGCCGATCTCCGGATGGCCGACGCTCTGCCAGTAGCCGCGATAGGCAAGCTGCCGGTCCGCCTCCATCAAGTAGCGCGACGAGGCGACCACGCCCGCGGGCACGCCGCGCTCCTGCAGCAGGAGCATCACGCCCGTTGCATCGCGCCCGGCGGTCCAGGCGGCCACCGCCTGTTCCACCCGGTCGATCTGCGCGAGCCGCCCGCTTGCGGTGGCGAGATCGTGGTCCGCCGCCAGGGCGGGATTTTCCATCGCCGCACAGAGCGACTGCCACTGTTCGTCCGAGAGCACCGCGATCGCGCACCAGTCATCTGCGCCGGCGCAGCGGAACATGTTATGCGGCGCGTAAAACGGCGAGCGATTGCCGAACCGGTCGCGCTCCGAGCCGGTGACGAGGTACTCGAGCACCGGCAGGCCCATGCAGTTGATAGTCGACTCGACCTGCGACAGATCGATCTTCAGCCCCCGCCCGGTCGCCCGGCGATGGCGCAACGCCGCGATCACCGCGAAGGCGGCATGATACGGGTTGGCCGCGTGGTCCGGAAAATGCGTGCCCGGGCCAAGCGGTCCTTCGCCCTCATAGCCGGTCTGCCACATCAGCCCGCTCACCGCACTGATGGTCATGCCGACCCCGGTCAGTTTGGCGAGCGGTCCGTCGTCGCCGTACATCGGCATGCCGAGATAGATGATGTCCTGCTTGACCGCCTTGACCGCCTCGTAGCCGAGGCCCAACCGGTCCATGGCGCCCGGGCCGAAATTGTTGCTCACGACATCGGCCTGGCGGATCAGCGAAAACAGCGTTTCGCGGCTGTCGCGATGCTTGAGATTCATCGCCAAACTGCGCTTGCCCGTATTGCGCGACGCGAAATATCCACTGCGGTTGATGCCCGCCTTGCGGTCGCGGTAAGGGCCGCCGACGCGCACGGGATCGGGCCGCGAACGACTCTCGACCTTGATCACGTCGGCACCGAAGTCACTGAACAGCTTCGTCGAGAACGGACCGGCGCCGGCCCAGGTCAGGTCGACGAAGCGAATACCCTCGAGGAATTTCGGAATCATTTCCCCCTCCGCGCGTCAGGACCGGTTCCGAGGATCGCCGCATTGTCCTCGCCGAGGCGCGGCGCCGCGCGGTCCAGCCGCCAGAGCGGTTCGGAAAGCCGGTACGGCGCGCCGGGCATCGCCACCTCGCGCCCCAACCCGGGCATCGCCACCTTGTGGAAATAACCGCGATACAACAACTGTTGGTCCTGCGGCAGGTCGGCGATGCGGCTGACCGGCGCCATAACGACCTTGCGGCGCAACGCCTCCGCGCCCAGTTCCTCTTTGGTCCTGTCGGCGACGAAACGCTCGAATAGCACACGGAACTGCTCGCGCATGGCCGCGGTCGCCCGGGTCGGACGGTCGCTCCATGCCGGCGTCAGCAGCGTGTCGAGCCCGTCGAAACCTTCTTCTTTCATCCAGGCCAGCAGACCGGACCAGGAAACGCTGAGCGACAGGGGGGCAGCCAGGAACACGTAGCCGTTCTTGCAGACAAAACCGCCTTCAGTGGCATCGCGTATGCCTTCGCCTCCGCGCACCGATATGTGGCCTTCGAGATCCCAGGCCTGGATTGCATTCTGCAGCGAATGGGCGATCGCCTCCTGCGCCGAGACGTCGACCATATGGCTCACGCCACGCGTTTCCGTGTCCCACAGCGCCAGGGCGGTGGCCGCGGCGGCGTAGAGCGAGGCGACGAAGAGGCTTTGGTCGCCGGCGAGACGCAATGGCGGCTTTCCCGCTTCGCCCGACATCCAGGCGATGCCGCCGAGCGCCTGGTTGACCAGGTCGCAGCCGACAAAATGGCTGTAAGGACCGGTCAGCCCGAAATGCGAGATGGCCGTGACGACACGGGTTCCTGGAACGGAGAGAATGTCCGCCAGCTCCACGCCGACGTTTGACCCAGGCTCGTAGACCACGACCTGCGCGGTCGCCACCAGGTCGCGCAACACGGCGCGTCCCGGCGGCGAGGCGGTGTCGATCGTGACGCTCTTCTTGTTGACATTGAGAAATGCAAACGGAATGCCGCCGAGGATCTTCGCCGCTTCCCCCGGCAAACCCGGGGGTCGACACCGATCGATGCCGCCGCCCGGCGGCTCTACCCGGATCACTTCGGCACCAAGATCGGCGAAAAGCCGAGTGCAGTAAGCGCCGAGTTCGTGCGTCAGATCAATGATGCGTACCGTAGCGTAGGGGCGAAGGCTTGTTTGTTCCATATACCGCAATGTCCATACTCAGCCGGCAACGTCCTTCAGCTTCCGGCTGAACGTCCGGTTGAGCCTGGGCTTGCCGGGTGCATAATGCAATATATAAAAAGTATGTGCAATCTCGGAATCGTTCGCCGGGACTTAGTCGCCGGGGTAGCTCCGCCGGCGACGCGACGGCTTGGCGGCCGCAGCCGGCTCGGGCGTGGGGGCGGTGGTAATCTCGCGCCAACCATTCCGGATGTGCTGCAGCAAGGCCTCGACCGCGCCGGTCTGATCACCTTGCTGCACCTTCTCAAGGAACAGTGCGTGCTCGCGGCGCATGTGGCTGGGCCGGCTGCGTTTCTCGTCCTGCGCAGTAAAAGGGTACTTGGCCCAGAGCACGCGGACGAAATGCAGCGTTTGCGGTCGGTCCGCCATCTCGTAAAGGCGGAAATGAAAGCGATAATTTGCCGTACGTACCGCCTGCAGGTCGTGCGAGCTCAGCGCCCGCACCAGGTCCCGGTGCAGTTCCAGCAGCTCGCCGAGCATCGCCGGCGTCATTAGTTGCAGCGCCCTCATGGTGAGTTCGCGTTCCAGCATGAGTCGCAGCTCATAGATCTCCTGTGCAAGCTCCGGCTTCAGCTCGGGCACCAGGAGTCCCTTGTGCGGCATGCCGCGCACGTAGCCCTCCGCCTCCAGCGTCAGCAGCGCCTCGCGCACCGGGGTAATGGAAACGCCGAGTTTCTCAGCCAGATCAGCCTGCTTCAGCTGCTGTCCACGCCCATAGGTGCCGATGATGATCCGCTCGCGGATAATCTCGGCTACCCAGTCCTGCTTGGTCGCAAATGGCACGGCCTCTTCCTCCAAACAACCGAGTCGGAATAACACCAGCCCATTGTTACCTTGACCCATTCAATGGTCCACATCAAGGTGGGCATCGAGACCCGCTGCTGGTCGAGGAGCATTATCTCGCCGTGCCCCTGCGCACGCCGGATCCCCTCCGCGGTGGAAACCGGTGTCCGGTGCGCTGGAGAGGCCGGCAGACCGTGCCCAGCCGTTTCGTCGTTCCGATGCGCGTAATGCCCATCCGCATGCGCGCCGGCGCGCTGGGCGATAGCCTGCCGGTGCGCGGCCTGCTGGTCTCGCCCAACCACGCCCTGTATCTCGGCGGCATCCTGGTGCAGGCCGCCGCGCCGGTGAATACTGACCGGCCAGGCTGCGCCCCAGAGGACGATAGCCGCAAGAACTCCCGTCTGAACCCTGCTTCGTCAGGCCGACGGCCTGCGGCAACGACAGCGTGACCAGGGCACAAAGGTCACGATCATCAAACCAATAAGCAGCACGGCAACGTAGGAGATCATGAGGTGATATGCACGCGAAACCGGTGCGCGCACCATGACGCAGGAGATGAAGAACCCAACTGCGACCGGCGGCAGGAATGCACTTTGGGGCGGTCCAGCGCGGCACGTAGGACCGCCTCCGTCTCACCCGCGGCCAACACGTCCAGCGAGCGGGTCGCTCCATTGCGCAACCCGCGCGGGCGGCCCCGCGGATGTTAATTTCCGTTGAGACCTGACCCGGGAAGGTCGGAAATTTCCACTGAGAATTGACCCATGTTTGAACCTCCTCCCGCTGGGAACAGCGGGGGCAAATGGAGTGATCGACATGGCGCTGTTGAGCGTGATCCGGCGCTGGGCGCTTCGGGATCGGCTATCGATCCGCGCGATTTCGCGGCGCACTGGCCTATCGCGGAATACCATCCGCAAATACCTCCGGTCCGGCGCGGTGGAGCCGAAGTTC
>CAIMEK010000517.1 GCA_903839965.1 uncultured Acetobacteraceae bacterium
CGGCATCGCCATCGAAGGCGACGATCTCTACTTCGCCGGCACGGACGGCATCGTCTATCACCTCTCCGCCGGCGCGCCCGACATCGAACCGCCCACCTTCACCGACGTGCAGCCCAAAACCGGCGACAAGGGCTTTTTCGACGGAAAAGAGCTGACGAAGATCGGCGCCATCATCGAGGATGAAGGCAGCGGTTTGCTGCCCGCTAAAGTCACCATGCGGCTGGATGCCCAGGACCTGACGAAGGACGCGCAAGCCTATCTCGCCCAGGGCGCCAACGAATTCGGCCATTACTATGTCGGCGTCGGCCAGCAAAAATCGTTGGATCCGGGCATGCACCGGCTGGTGATTACCGCGGAGGACTTCCGCGGCAACGTCGGCAAGCTGGGGGTGAATTTCTTCATCGGCACCGCCGCCACCGCGGAACGGGTGCCGGTGAGCATCGGCGGCGAATTTCTGCCCAAGCACCTGAAGGTCAAACCCGGCACCATCATCAGTTGGACTAATGACTCCGGCGATACACGCACGGTGGTCGCCGACCGCGCGGTGGCCATCGACGACAAGACGGTGCCGGAATTCACCTCCGACGCCCAGTATCCCGAGGGGATTCCCGCCGGCGAGATGTGGGCGTGGATCGTGCCCGCGGACGCCGAGTTCGGCACCAAGTATTACTACCACTGCCGCATCAAAGGGAAAGAAGGCGACGGGGAGAGCTTCGGCACCGGGCTGATCGGCCTCATCGAGGTGGCCGAGCCGGCCAAGGATATGCCCGTCACGCCGGCCGCCGGCGGCCCGGGCGGCGGCCCGGGCGGAGCGCCGCCGCCCCCGGCGCCGGGCAGGTAACCTTCGACGGCCCTCGTCACACGGCGAGGGCCGTCGGTGTTACAGCGTCTCGTTCATGCTACCGGTGCGATAACCGAGCAGGTCCAGCGTGACAAAATGGTAGCCCAGTTCGCGCAGCCGCACGGTCACGCGGGCGCGCAGCGCGGAATCGAGCAGCCGGTCGATCTCCTCCGGCGCCACCTCGATGCGCGCCAGTTCCCCGTGATGCCGCACGCGGCATTGGCGGAATCCCGCGTCCTGCAGAAAAGCCTCCGCGGCCTCGATGCTGGACAGCGCATCGCGCGTGATGGGGGTGCCGTAGGGGATGCGCGAGGCCAGGCAGGCGAAGGACGGCTTGTCCCAGGTCGGCAGTCCCAGCGTCCGGGACAGTTCGCGAATCTCCGCTTTCGTCATGCCGATCTCCAGCAGCGGACTGCGCACCCCCAGTTCCCGCGAGGCCTGCTGGCCGGGCCGCCAATCGCCCAGGTCGTCGGCGTTGTTGCCGTCCAGCACCGCGGCATAGTCTTCCGCACGCGCGATATCGACCAGCCGGGCAAAGAGGTCGAACTTGCAATAATAGCAACGGTTGCGTGGATTCTCCACGTAGCGCGCGTCCTGCATTTCATGACTCTCGACGACACGATAGACGGCGCCCATCGCCTCCGCCAGCCCCCGCGCCTCCGCCAGTTCGCGCGACGGGAAGCTGGCGGAATCGGCGATCACCGCCAGCACATGCGCCGGCCCCAGCGTGTCGAGCGCGACGCGCAGCAGCAGTGTGCTGTCCACGCCGCCGGAGAAGGCCACTAGCACGCGGCCCAGCGCGGTCAGGGCCTGTTGTAACTGCGCATAATGCGCACGTGTCGAGTTCGATAAGTCATGCATCGCGGTATTCCCGTATCGTGGACCGCGAGCGCGGCCCTGGTGGTCATCCCTATTCGCGCCGGCGCGCGGCAGTTCCTCTTTGCCATCATCGGCAGTAGGCCGGCAAGCAGTTTTTTCCTCTGAAAATCTTTATTTTTTC
>CAIMEK010000518.1 GCA_903839965.1 uncultured Acetobacteraceae bacterium
CTCGTCGATCACCACCACCGCCGGGCTGTCGGGCTCGACGCGCAGTTCCAGGATGCGCGCCAGCGAGGCGACCACGTCGCGGCCGGCCAGCTCGACGGCCACGGTGCGCGGGTCGGCGGCGTGCGAGGTGCCGGGGCCGATCGCCCGGTTGATCGCCTCGGCGATGCGCCGCGCCGTGGTCAGGTCCGGGTTGCGCAGGCCGAGGCGCAGCGCGGGGCGGGAAGCGAGCTGGTAGCCGATCTCGCGCTCCACCGTGGCGCCGTTGGCGATGCGCCCGGCGGTGGGCACGCCGCGGGTCACCGAGCTGGCGGCGCCGCGGGCGGCGATGGCGCCGGTGGCCAGCGTGCCCTGGCCGACCGCGTAGACCTCGCCGTCGGCGGCCAGCAGGGAGGTGACCAGCAGGGTGCCGCCGGTCAGGTCCTTGGCATCGCCGAGCGCGGACACCGAGACGTCGATGCGGCTGCCGGTGCGCGCGAAGGCGGGCAGGTTGGCGGTGACCATCACCGCCGCCACGTTCTTGGTTTGCAGCTTGGTGACCTGGTCGCGGGTATTCACCCCCAGGCGCTCCAGCATGCCAACCAGCGATTCGCGGGTGAACACCGCGTTGTCGAGCCGGTCGCCGGTGCCGTTCAGGCCGACCACCAGGCCGTAGCCGACGAGCTGGTTCTCGCGGATGCCCTCGACGTCGGCGATGTCCTTGACGCGAACCTGCGCGGCCGCCGGCGCGACGGCCCACGGGGCGAACAGCGCGACGGCGAGCAGCAACGTGGCGAGGCGGGCGAGCGGTTGCGGCACTGCGGGGTCCTTCCGGCCGGCGAAGGCGGTTTACGAGGGAGACGTTAAGGAGTGCCTGTCATCCTGTGCCGGTCAAATGACGGTCGAAGGCAAGCCGCGTGCCAGCGCCGGAACGCCCGGCACGCGGGGCCAGGCCGTCCGCCCGCCCGGCATCCCTTGCCGGGCGGCAGGACGGGCCGGGCAAGGAGTTGCGCATGACCTGGGTGGACGGAATCGGGCCGGCGATGCCGGCAATGCGAAGCTCCACGCGGCCTGCTGTCCGCGCCGCCGGGTTCAGCGTGCCGACCGCGCGGCCGGAGGCCGCCGCGGCGGCCTCGCCGGCGGTGGAGGTGGCGCTGGGCGGCATGTTGGCGCTGCAGGAGGCGGAATATGGGGCGGTGCGCGACCGTGAGGCGCGGCGTCGCGGGCAGGACATCCTGGCAGCGCTGGTCCGCCTGCAGCGGGCCATGCTCGCCGGCGAGCGCGACCTGCCGGTGCTGCGCCAGCTCGCCGAACTGGCCGAGGCGATGCCCGAGGCGGCCGATCCGGCGCTGCGGCAGGCCCTGAGGGAGGTGGCATTGCGCGCGCGGGTGGAACTGGCGCGTCACGCGAGCGTCATGACGGGCTAACCGCGTTATTATCGGACGTGAGCCGTGTCCCCTTGGCTCGGCAGCCCTGCCTGTCTATAAGCCGCCCCACTCTCGACGGCCTTCCGAGAGGTCTCAATGCCGTTGGGGTGCCGCGTCGAATTGCCCGCAGGATCTGATACGATGATGGTGTCTCTGCCGCCCGACTATCGGCCTTCGGAGGATGAGGATTTCATGAATCCTCTGCAGGTCGAATACTTTCGCCAGAAACTACTGCGGTGGCGTGGGGATCTGCTGCGCGAGGCCGACGGCACGCTCGCCAGCCTCTCCGAGGGCGGCATTCGCGAGGCCGACATCACCGATCGGGCCAGTGTGGAGACCGACCGCGCCCTGGAACTGCGCACTCGCGACCGGGCCCGCAAGCTGATCGCCAAGATCGACCAGGCGCTGGCGCGGGTGGAAAACGGCGTTTACGGCTTCTGCGAGGAGACCAACGAGCCGATCGGCCTCAGGCGCCTGGAGGCGCGGCCGATCGCCACGTTGTCGATCGAAGCCCAGGAACGCCACGAGCGCATGGAGCGCGTGCGGCGCGACGACTGATCGGGCGCGGCGATTGCCGCGTCCGGCCGGCCGCGGCGGTGCCGCGGCCTCGAACAGTCTCAGGCAGCCTCGACCGATTGCGCCGCGACGACGCTGATCGATTTCAGCTCGTCGATCAGCGCGCGGCCCAGGCCGGTGCGGTCCACCAACACGCTGCGACGGTCCGTCGGATCCGGGCGGCGCTGC